>JAPOYQ010000775.1 GCA_026706505.1 Gemmatimonadota bacterium | reverse complement strand
TGCGCCGATGGAGATTGCGCCCCCAAGCCCGCCGAATTCAAGATCAACGGCTACGCCGTCTTTGAGGACATAAAAAAAAAAAAAAAAATCGACCGGTTTCGCGCTCCTGGATGTGCGCCAGCAGCGGCAGGAATGCCTCGCGAATCCGGTCGATTTTTTCCTCGGGGATCATGTCCTCAAAGACGGCGTAGCCGTTGATCTTGAATTCGGCGAGCTTGAGGTCGAAATCTACATCGGCGCAGGTGAGGATCATGGCAATCTCCGTTCGTTTTGGTCTTGGTGCTACACTGAGTCCTCGGAGCTTCCCTTGAGACAGTCCAGCAGTTGCGTGCCTCGGTCCATGAGCAGGTCGAGGTCCGACTTGAAGGTGAGGGCCTGGAAGCCTGCGGCTTTTTTGGCTGCGAAATCCTCGGGAGAATACGTATTGCAGCAGGGTTTTTTGCCGGCTGCAAGAGTTGTGGTGACAATCCGCTCCATCGCCGCCTGATAGGCAGGTTGCTGCTCGTAGCTGGAGCGATGGCGCGACAAGCCCATCGACAGCGCTAAGTCAACCGGCCCGACAAAGCAGCCATCGACGCCGGGCAGGGCCATGATTTCTTCGGCTTGCTCAACGGCGTCAATGTGTTCCATTTGCACTAGCAGCAAGGTCTCGTCGTTGGCCTTTTCAAAGTAGTCGTCGCCGTAGTGAAGATAGTGGTCACCGCCCAGCGAGCGCACCCCGGTGGGCGGGTACTTGGCGGCGCGGGCGACGGCTTGGGCCTCGGCGAGCGAGTTGACCATGGGCACGACGACCCCGCCCGCTCCTATATCGAGGGCTTTTTCCACTTCGCCGGGATTGCCGATGGAGGTGCGGATCAAGGGTCGGGCACCAGTTGGGCGAGCAGCGTAGATGCACTCATAGGCGGTCTCCCAATTCATCGGGCCGTGTTGGAGATCGAGGACGATCCAGTCCCAGCCCATCAGTCCCAAGTAGCGGGAAATCGCCGGTTGGGGAATGGTCTGCCAGATGCCTACATCCATGGCCTAGAGGCCGATCTGTTCTGCGGGCGCGTTGGGCATTCCCGGATGCGAGCCGCCGGCGTTCTTAGAGAGGTTGCCGCCGTCTAGCGGCAGCATCGCGCCGGTGATCCAAGCCGAAGCGTCCGAGGCGAGGAAAATCGCCGCGCCCTTGATCTCGTCGGAGTCGCCGAGACGACCCATTGGGAGGCCGCGTAAATAGGTTTCGCCCAGCGTGGGATCCGCGGCAATGCGTTCCTTTAGATCCGCGTTCATTATCTGGGCGCAGACAATGGCGTTGACGCGCACACCCTTGGCGGCCCACTCTGTGCTCAACTCGCGGGTCATCTGCGCGGCCGCACCCATGCCCATGCTGTACGAGAGGTGACTGCGGCCCATGGCATTGATGCCGGCGATCGACACGAGGTTGATGATGCTGCCGCCGTGGCCCGAGGCCATCATGCGCCGGCCGGCCTCTTGGCAACAGACCAAGCGGCCGACAACGAGGTTTTGCAGGGTAAACTCAACCTCCTCGGGCGTCAGGTCGAGCGGAGTGTTGCGCCGCGCATTGCCGGCCACATTGCCCACGATGTCAATGCGGCCGTATTTTGCATCTATTAATTCAAACATGGTGCGAATTTGATCGGGTTTCGACATATCGCACACCGCCGGGAGAACGCGGCGGCCCAAGGCACCCAGTTCTCGGGCCGTCGTGGCCAAACCGTCGGCATTGATGTCGGCCAAGACGAGGTCGGCTCCCGCTTCGGCAAAGCCGGTGGCCATGGCTTTGCCAAGGCCGCTGGCCGCACCAGAGACCAAGGCGACGCGATTGGATAGGTCGAAAAGCGGATGGGACATGACTGCCTCCTGATTTTATTTGGCTCAGAACATAGGGGCGCGGCTAGCAGCGGCCAAGCCCTGCCGCGCTTGCGGCGATTCGTTCGCCCGCTCTATATTTGCTGCCGCAAATTGAACCTACCGGGGCCGACATGACCACTACCATAGACGGCTGGATACGCCAGTCGCAAGAGAAAATTTTAAGCGGCGCGGGCGTTACTTTGCAGGACTTAGACGCGCTGCGAGATCTACAAAACGGCGAACAGCAACACCTCCTCTACATCTGGGCCGAACAAGACCGCATCGATTCGGGCGTCATCGCGTGGAACTACTTCGGGCCCTTCGATAGCGAGTTTCGCTTTGACCCCAAAAACGAATGTCCGTATGCCAGCGCGGCCGCGGCCATGGCCGACGGGTGGCGGGTGGTGTCTTTTCCGGGAGTAGAATACCCACTGGAAAATGCCCATAACCAACTCGGTTTTGAGTTTATCCTAGAGCGCTATTTCCAGCCCGGCGAGGGGTTGAATCACACGCCGCACGGCCAGCGCCAATAAACGGAGGAGCCATGGAGGCCAACTGGAAAGAGCTAAAAAAAGAATTCTTCGACACCGGCTACGTCGTACTCGACGATTGGATCGAGCCCGAGTTGGTGGAGCGGACCAAGCAAGACGCCCACCAGTGCGGGGGCATCGACATCTTCGAGTGCGAGAGCGTCGGCGATTTGCTCTGCCATGCCCAAGTCGTTGAATTCATCGCCTTCTTGCTGGAGACGCCGGAGGTGGCCATCAGCCCCTTCCGCTTCTGGAATCACCTTACGCAAGGTGGGCAAAGCGATGGTGGCGGCTGGCACGTGGACGACACCTATATGGCCGACCGGCCGCTGACCGAGATCCTGTGCATGTACTACCCGCAGGACGTGGAGGAAGACATGGGGCCGACCATGGTCGTGCCCGGCAGCCACCGGCGGCTCTACACGCCGCCGCAGACCGCTAAGCTGGGCTGGATTCGCGGGCAGCAGAAAGTGGTCGTCAAGGCCGGTGCCCTCGCCGTGACCTTTCCCTCGATTCTCCACGCCCGCGCCGCGCACTTGTCCGCCAAGCCGCGCTCCATGATCAAATACGGCTACGAGATCGCCGATCCCCAATACGGCTACTACCTGACCGAGCAGGCCTACCGCAACTTCCGCCGCACCGAACTGGGCCGCTCGCTGACGCAGTTCGCCGAGGTCAAGGACAAGGACGACGCGCTGTGGAACTCCTACTGGAAATCGCATCCGAGTTATACATTTCAAGACTTCAAGCACCAAATCGGCGTGGTCGGACGACGGCTGCGCAAGCACCTCGATCACGAACAGGTTAGCTAACGAGGAGGAGAGATTCGATGGTACACAAAATTCACAAGATCGCGGTCGTAACCGACGATATCGAAGGAGCGGTAGAGTTCTACACGCAGAAACTAGGGCTGACCGTGGTAGAGCGCTTTGCCAACGAGGACGATGACGACTATGTCTTCCTCGACGCGGGCGGTATCCTGCTGGAGCTCATGCCGCAAAAGACCGAAGGGCATCCTCCTGGCTTCCACCACATCTCCTTTGATGTCGACAGCGTGGAAGACAGCGCACAGGAGTTGAAGGACAAAGGGGTCACCATCACCAAAGAGCCTTTTGACGTCGGTGGGGGCACCGGCATCACCTTGGGTTTTTTCGCGGGGCCGAACCAACTGAACCTGCAACTCTTCCACCGCGAGAAATGAGGCCGTCATGCGCATAGCGAGAGCCGACCGTGCAGACATGAAGGAACTGAGCGACGTCCACGGCGGTGCCGGGACGATCCTCTTCAACCGCCTGTGGGAACGCAACGATTTCGCGACGCCCTTCGCCTTTGTCCACTGCGCGCTCCTCCTACCCGGCGGCGGGATTGGCTACCACCGCCACGACGACAGCGAGGAGATTTTCATCGCCGTTGACAACGCCTCGCAGTTCACCCACAACGGGCGCACGGCCGTAGTCGAGGGCGGGGCCGCAGTGCCGCTGCGCTCGGGCGAGATCCACGCCATCTACAACCACACCGACCGCGAGACGCGCTGGTTCAACGTCCACTGCGTGGTTCCCGGAGGCGATCCCAAATCGACCGACTTGGGCGATGACCGGGTCGGTGCTGAATTGGAATCCACCGACCGCCTGCCGGTGGGGCGGCTGGACCGCGGTGCGCTAAAATACGGCCAAGCGCACGGTGGCAAGGGCGAAGTCGGCGGCCGGCTTATCTGGGGGCCGGAGGACTTCCGCAGCAATTTTTACTGTTTGGCCCACTGTCTGTTGCCGCCGGACACCTCGCTCGGCTACCACCGCCACGAAGGCGTCGAGGAAGTCTATATCATCATCGAAGGCAGTGGGCGGATGACAGTGGACGATGAGACGCAGGAGGTCTCGCAGTGGGATGCGATTCCCAGTCGGCTGGGGGGCAGCCACGGCCTCTATAACCACACGCAAGAAAATCTCGAATTACTGGTCGTCGCTGTCTGCGCCGAGAAGGGGCAGTTCGACTCAACGGACCTCGGCGACGATCTAAGCCAACGCTAACAGAAAGGACTATTCCTATGGCATCCGTGAAGATCACCTTTATCGGCCACGCTTCTTTCCGCTTCGAGTCCGACAAGGGCTCGGTCACCTACTTCGACGCCTGGCTCGACGACAATCCCACCGCCAAGATGAAGCTCAGCCAGGTTAGAAAAGCCGATATCGTCATCGCCACCCACGGTCACAGCGACCACATCGGCGACTCGTACGAGATCTGCAAGCGCACCAAGGCCAAATTCGTCGGCAACTACGAGCTTTGCTCGGTCGCCGAAGCCGTGCATGGGCTCAAGATGGGTTCGCGGTCGCTGTCACTGAATCCCGGCGGCGGGACCAAGGTCAAGGACGCCACCATCACCATGGTGCAGGCCCATCACTCGCAGTCGCTATCGCCACACGTCATCGGCGGCGAGTTGCCGGAGGGCCTGCTCTTCCACCCCGACAGCGCGGTCAACGGTTTTATCGTTGCCTACGACAACGGCATCTCCATCTACGACACCTCCGACACCTGTCTGTTCAGCGATATGCAGCTCATCGGCCAGATGTACGGACCGCAGGTCGCGATTATGCCAGTTGGCGGGCAGTACACCATGGGAATTCGCGAGGCAGCGCGGGCGGCGAGTCTGATTCGCCCCGACATCGTCATTCCCTGCCACTACGGGCCGATTATGAATCAGCCGGCCGACATCGGCGCGTTGAGCGAAGCGGTACAATTCCTCTCGCCGAATACGCAGGTGGTAGAGATGCAGCCGGGGCAGACGCTGACCTACACGGCGAGTACCTATCGGGTTGGGGGCCGCAAGTAGCAACCGCAATGACATCTGCAAACATGCTGAGGGCCGTCCACTATCAGGAAGTGGATCCCGGAACTCAGTGGATCAAGGACGCCGACGTCGCCATCGATTCCAACGGACCGCTCGATTCTGACCGCACCCTCACTCCGAACGTGGTCAAAATGGACGGCGGATACCGCATGTACTATCACGGCTTCGGGCCGGAGCGTCCAAACGCGGCTTCAAAGGGGTACATCCTGAGCGCCTTCTCCACCGATGCCGAGCAGTGGGAGAAGGAGCCGGGCGTCAGAATGGATGCGGGCGGGGAAGGCGCCAAGCACTACATCTGGAGCCCGGACGTCATTCCGCTAGCGGATGGCCGCTACCGCATGTACTACGAGGGGAAGACCGAGCAGGGAGACGGCCAAGTCAAAGCCGCAATCGTGAGTTCTATTTCCGACGACGGTTTGGTCTGGGAAAGAGAGCCGGGCCTGCGCCTAGCCGGAGCAAGCGTCTCCTATCTAGCACCTCGCTGTCTTCACCTTGACCCGGCCGCAGAGCAGGGCGGCCCCCGCTTTCGCCTCTACGCCAGTGCCTATCCCTATCCAGATGTTGCTGGCAACAACAAAAACATCGTCAGCGCCGTGTCAGAAGATGGTCTAGTGTTCGAGTTGGAGCCCGGCGTTTGCATATCCCAAGACCGAGATCTCGAAAGCTATTCCGTCTATGCCCCGGAGGTTTTGCGCCTAGGCGAGGGCGGCTTCCGGATGTACTACGCAGGTTGGACATCGGCTCCAGAGGTCCCCCGTGGATCAAAGTATCACGGCAGAATCTTCAGCGCATTTTCCGCGGACGGTCTGCAGTGGGTCAAGGATCCGGGAATCTGCATTGACAATGGGGGACCATGGGATGCCGCCAAGGCATCAGAGCCGTGTGTGATTGACCTCGCCGACGGACGCTTCCGCATGTTCTACGAAGCCTGTGATCTCGACGGACGCTGGCGCATTGCCAGCGCGACTTCGGTTGCATCTACTGCGCCGTAAAGACCTAGCAAACGATTACCCATAGCCAAAGGAGTACCACCATGTCGGGCACTGAAGCCCCTATCGGACCCAACGATGCGATTAAAGTCACCAAGATCGAGACGTTCGTTCTCAAAAACTCCTGGGTCTTCGTCAAGATCTCGACGGACGCGGGCATCACCGGTTGGGGCGAGATGCTCAAGGACGACGCCAGGGCCTGTGCCGCCGGCGCGCTCGAAGTTGCCGACTACCTAGTGGGCCAGGATCCCCGTCCAGTCACTCACCACTGGCAGGCCATCCATCGCGGCGCCTTCTATCGCGGCGGCCCAATCAAAACCGCCATCTCCTCCGGCATTGATATGGCCCTTTGGGACATCACCGGCAAATGCTATGGCGTGCCAGTGTACAAGCTGCTCGGCGGCCCCACGCGCGAGCGGATTAGGGTTTACGGCGAAGTGAGCGAAAAAACCGGCGTCAACGCCATGAAGGTGGGGCCGGGCACATCGCGTTCCCCTTTCAAATACATCGAGGGCCAAAAGTTCGTCGATGAGATCGTCGAGCGTTTCAAGGCGCTGCGCGAACAACACGGCCCCGGCATTGATATCGGTGTTGACTTTCACGGCGCAGTGCAACCCCCTACCGCCCTGCTGCTCGTCAAGGCGCTCGAACCGTATCATCCTTGGTTCTACGAGGAAATTGTCCAGGCTCTCAACGTCGAAGTCATGGCCGAAATCGCCGCAAAGACCCACATCCCCATTGCCACGGGCGAGCGCATCTTTACCAAGTGGGGGTTCAAGGAAATTCTCGAAAAACGCGCCGCCCACATCCTCCAGCCGGACGTTTGCTATGCCGGCGGCATCACCGAATTGAAGATCATCGCTGGCATGGCTGAGGCCTACTACTCGCCGTTGGCCCCGCACAACCCACAAGGCCCCTGTTCGCTTGCCGCGAGTCTGCAGATCGCCGCTTCCATCCCCAATTTTCTCATCCAAGAGCGCGGCGACAACGAATACGCAGACCTGCTTGCCAAACCCTTGCCACCAGTCGCCAACGGCCACCGACCCCTGCCCCCGGATCCCGGCCTCGGCATCACCATCGACGAAGACAAGCTCATGGCCCAAGTCGGCGAACCGAGTCCCTATCGAGCGCACCTTGATCCCGACGATGGGGCGGTAGTGGACTGGTAGGGCGGGGGAGAAACGGGTTTCAATGTCAAACAGGGCACTAAACGACAAGCGTTTAGGGAATGGCCTCACAAGAAATCGACATCCTTGACCACGTACGACGCGCCGCTACTCAACGCGTACTTTTTCTTCCCCATGCAGTGCGTCAAATGGCGCGACCGGACAGGATGATTACGCCAAGCGAGATTCGAACTGTTATCATGCAAGGTGAGCTAATCGAAGACTACCCCGAAGACGCACGCGGCCATAGCTGCCTACTGCATGGCCGAGGAGTTGATAAACGAGATATCCACGTAGTCTGTGCACCAAAAAAGGATTTTCTCGCAGTGATTACAGCGTATCTTCCTACAGAGGATGAGTGGAAGCAAGACTTACGGACAAGGAGGTCATAATGAACTGCATCCACTGTCATGGGCAGATGAAGCGCTCAAAGGCTCCCTTCCATGTTGACCGCAATGGCTATCACTTGCTGTTCGATACAGTCCCGGCCTGGGTCTGTGACCAATGCGGTGAGGCGTACTTTGAGGAGCGCGAAGTCGATGCAATTCAGAGCGCCATTAAAGGGCTCGACCAACAGGCCCAGCTACTTGTCGCAGACACTTGAGATGGCTTTATTGTGAGATCCATTCTTCAAGAAAACGGCTCGCCTTCGTGTGCGTTGGCGACAAAGGCGAGCCGATGGTCATTCCTCCTCAGCTACTTCAATAAGCTCGGCGCGCCAGTTCCGTACGCCGCCGATGGCGTCAGCGACGTTGCGGAGCGCGATCATCAAGTCCTCGTGGTCGGTATCAGGATCTTCGAACACGACATTCAGATAGGCCGCGATGGCCTCCGGCGTTTTCAGATAATCGCCGGCCTTATGTTCTCTCACGAGCATTTCGTTTCTTCTGTTTATACGCTTTCCATTCCTACCCAATCTTCACCGTCCGCTGCCCCTTCCCAGCCCTCAACACAGCCGTCGCAATCTCCAAAGCGGCGATCCCATCTTCCCCAGTCACTAAAGGCTGTTCGCCATTGGCAAAGCACTTGACCACGTGTTTGTCCTGGTCGGCGAACATGTCCTTGAGCGGATAAGAGTACACCCGCTCGCGGCCTTCGCCCAGCTTGAGCGTAAAGGCACCGCTTCTTTCCGGGTTGAAGCGCGCCGGGGCCTTTTGCGCGGTCATGCCAAATTGTAAAGTGCCGAGCGGGCCAATCACATCGTTGAGACTCGCCACGGGCGCGCCGGCGGCCACGCCCCAAGACCAAACCAAGGAGTGCTGGTCGCCGCTGGCAAAGTTGATGATGACGCTGGCGGTGTCAGCGCCGACGCTGGTGGGGTCGAATTGCAGGGAAGAGGCTTGCGCCGAAGCGGCTGGGCCGAAAATCTGCAAGGCGAAATCGTAGTTGTGCACGGCGCCGTCCATCAGCGGACCGCCGCCTTTGTTCACATCGCGGAACCACGGACGGCCCGGGCGGCCCCCCGCAGCAAAGCGCCAGATGACCGGCGAGCCGAGGGCACCGGATTGGACGACCTCCTTGAGCTTGCCCCACTGAGTGTCAAAGCGGCGCACAAAGCCAATGGTCAGCCGCACGTCGGCTTGACGGCAAGCATTCGCCATGCGCCGCGCATCAGCCACCTTCAGCGCCATGGGCTTCTCGCAGAACACGTGCTTGCCGGCTTTGGCTGCGGCGATGACCGGGGCAGGGTGCTGGAAGGTGGGGGTGCAGACCCACACCGCGTCAATCTCGGGCAGGTCAAGCACTGCTCGAAAGTCCGCGAAGTGGTGTTCGGCTCCGAAGTCGTGGGCGAAAGCCGCGGCCGCGTCGGCAACTACATCCGCGACCGCGACAATGCGTGCACCCCGGATCCGGGATAGGCAACTGGCGTGATGGCGGGCGATGCCGCCGCAGCCGATAAAACCGACATTCAGCATGATCTTCTCCTGTTGGCAAGTAGGTGGTTGCGAGAGCAACAGTAATGTGTCTAGCGCGGCGTTTGTCAAGGGATCGCCCGAAATCCAAAAGAGGCAACTCATTGTCAAACAAAATGTTACATCGCCTATTAACGCTCGGCTTACCTTGACTTTTCCCTAGCCCAAGTATAGCTTTTTTAATTCTTTTCTCTAAGGGAAAGGCAAGCAAAAGATCGTGCAGACCCCTCTTCGCATACTAGTTGCACTGGCGTCGTTGCTCTTGGCCGCTCCCGCGCTCCGCGCACAACCTTTCATGGAGCCAAGCGAGTTGCGCCGCGGCATGAGCGGCTTTGGGCTGACGACCTTCCAAGGCACCAAAATCGACACCTTCCAAGTCGAAATTTTAGGGGTACTAAAGGGGAGTTTGGGGCCGCGCATGGACATGATTCTCGCGCGGCTCTCCGGCGGCCCGTTGGAGCACACGGGCCTAATAAGGGGCATGAGCGGCAGCCCGGTGTACATTGACGGGCGGCTCATCGGAGCCATTGCTTATGGCTGGTACTTTTCCAAGGAGCCCATCGGCGGCATCACCCCCATCGGCCACATGCTCGACGTCGCCACGCGCGAACATCCCACGCCAAGCCAGTACGGAAAAGTCTTAGAACTAGATGAAGAGACCACCCGCCTGCTCGGCGGCGAGGGCGTCAGCACCCTAGCGCCGCTGGGGATGCCCATAGCGATTGCCGGCTTTAGCCCGCAGGGGCGGCAAGTGTTGCGCGATGCGCTCGATGCGCCGGGCATCCAGCTTTTGGACAGCCCGGCAGGGCAGGGGCTGTCCGACCAAGAGGCATCCATCGCGCCTGGGGCCTCGCTGGCCGTGCAGTTAATCCGCGGCGATTACAGCGCCGCGGCGACCGGCACCCTTACTTGGGTCGGCGACGGGCGTTTCGTCGGCTTTGGGCATCCGATGTTTTTGCTGGGGGCCACTAATCTGCCCGCCACTGGTGCCTATATCCACCAAGTCATTCCCATCCAGACCGCCTCCTTCAAGCTGGGGACGCCTACCGGCGCGATAGGAGCGGTGCGCCAAGACCGCCTTCCCGCGATCGCCGGGACGCTGGGCGAAGCGCCGGACATGCTGCCAGTGCGGGTTGCCCTGAGATCGGCGACCGACGATCACAACTTCCGCTGCGAGGTGCTGCGCCACCCCGAATTGAGCGCGTCCTTGGTCCGCTCGATTTTGTTCAACTCCCTCGAAACCACTGAAAAGCTCTTTGGCGACGCCACGCTGCGGATGCGCAGCCGCATCGCACTGGCCGATGGCCGCACGGTGGAGCGCGAGCAAATGTACAGCAGTGGAATCGCGCTACTTCGCGCCGTGATAGACGCAGTGCAGCCGGTCGGTGTCTTGCTCAACAACCCCTTCGCAGGACTGGCCTTAGACTCGCTGCACTTTGAGTTGGAAATCGGCGAAACCCTAGCCCACGCCCGCATCACGGGCCTGCGGCTATCGCCGCCCGATCCCAAGGTTGGGCAGCGGGTTTCGCTGCAGGCTACGTTGCAACCGTATCGCGCCGAGCCGGTTACAGAGTACATAGAGCTAAGTTTGCCCGCGCATCTCGAACCCGGCCCCTTCGTCGTGCGCGTCGGCAGCGGTGTGGCGAGCACACGTTGGGAAGCGGCGCGCCAGCCCGATGCGTTTGTGCCGCGCAATACCGCCGACGTGCTTGCATTGCTCGAGCGCACGGGTGCGGCCGACGAACTGGTCGTTGAGGTCTTTCGCGCGGAGCCGGGCTTTACGGTGAACGGGCGCGAGTTGCCCAGTTTGCCTCCCTCGGCGTTGGCCGTGCTGAGCGCGGACCGCTCGGCTGGGCATTTGGGGCCGGTCCAAGGCGAGGTCGTCCTCCGCCGTACCCTAACCACCGACTACGTCCTCTCCGGCGAGCAAAGCCTCGACATTACATTGAGAAAGCCCTGACCTAATGATACTTACAACCAGAGTCCTGTTTTCGTTTTTCTTGCTACTGTCGGCAGTCAGCGCAACCGAAGCGGGGCGCGCCAAGGCTTGGCAACAGCACGCGTACGACGACTTTGCCGAAGGCGAGAGCGAAGGCATCTCCATTGCTGCGGATGGCGCACTGGAACTAGCACCCGCACTTGTCGAGCTAGCTGCGCTAGAGGCCGAGCGCGTCTGGTCCATGGTGCCCAATCCCAAGGGGGGGCTCTACGTGGGAACGGGTGACTCGGGCCGGCTCTTTGCCGTCGATGACGAGGGGCAAGCCGAGTTGATATTTGACTCGCCCGAACTCGTCCTCCACGCCCTGATCGTTGGCCCCGATGGTCGGCTCTACGCTGGCTCGGCTCCCGACGGCCTGATCTATGCGCTCGACGGCGAGGGGCCGGCAAAAACCTTGCTCCAGACCGGCAGCCGCTACGTGTGGGACTTCGCCCTTGTCGACGGCCAACTCTACGCGGCCACGGGTGAACCCGGCCGAGTGCTCAAAATCGCCAAAGATGGGTCGCACGAAGTCTTCTTTGCGCCGGAAGATCGCCACGTTATAACCCTGCTCGCCCACAACGACCACTTGTACGCTGGCACGGCTGGCAAGGGCCGCATCTACGAGATCGACGGCGAGGGCAGCGGGCGGCTGCTCTTTGAAAGCGAGCAAGAAGAAATTCACAACCTAGTGGTAGAGGCCAACGGAGAGATTTTCGCCAGCGCGATTCCCAAGCCGAGCAAGGGCGAGAATTCCAACAAGGTCCCGGCGGCCGTGTACCGCGTCGGAGCGGAGGGGGCGGTTTATCCCATCTGGGAGGATACCGAAGCCAAGCTCGTCAATCTCGTTGCAGCCGGCGAGTACTTACTGCTCAGCGCCTCCGATCCAGCGCGGCTTTTGCGCCTCAGCGCCGATGGACGCCGGTCGTTGGTCGTACAATTCGAGAGCCTCGTCCCCAGCCGCCTCTTATTCGGGCAAGACGGAGCACTCCACTTGGGCGGGGCGCAAAACGCCGTCGTCTCCACCCTACCCGAGCAGAGTCGCCGCAAGGGGCACTTTGAATCAGCGGTCGAGGACTTTGCTATCCACGCGCGGTGGGGTGCGCTCGAATGGCGCGGCACTCAACCCGCAGACACCCGCATCACCGTGCAGACGCGCACCGGCAACAGCGAAGAGCCGGACAAAACTTGGAGCGCGTGGTCCGAGCCGCTGACCGAGAGTGGCCAAACCATCGCCAGCCCCCCCGCCCGCTTTATCCAGTACCGGGTCGAAATGGAATCCACGCGCGACGAAGCCACGCCCCAGCTCAGCTCGATCGAAATCCGCGGCGTCCAAGTCAACCTCAAACCCCGCATTACCGAACTGCAAACCTTTCCCTTCCGGCCGCAACAATCCGGCAACGGCGGCCAATCCCAAGGAGCACCTCAAGCTGGCCAAGGACGGCGCAACAATCGTCCACCTCATGCCAAGAGTCTGCGTCTAGTGCGTTGGCACGCCCAAGACCCCAACGAGGACGAGTTGGTGTACGACCTCTATCTCAAGGGCGAGGACCAGCGAGCGTGGAAGTTAGTCGAAGAAAACATCGCGCAAACTTCGGTTCTCTGGGATACCGAATCCATGCCCGAAGGCCAGACCCAGCTCAAGCTGGTGGCCTCCGATCGCATGGACAACCCAGCGGCCGAACGCCTGCGCGACGAGCGCGAAAGCGCACCCTTTGCCATCGACAACAGCCCGCCAACCGTTGTACTCGACGCGCAGACCAGTGCCGATGGTACAGTCGTCGAAGTGGCGATTAGCGACCGCATCTCGGCAGTGCAAAAAGCCTATTACACCATTGATTACGACAAACAACAGCACCCCATCGCGCCGTTGGACGGCGTCTTTGACAGCCGCAGCGAAAAGGCGCGCTTTGCCGTCGAAGGGCTGGCAGCGGGCGAGCACGTCATTGTGGTGCGGGCCATCGACTCCCTCGACAACATCGGCGTGCGGCAAATCGTCATCCAAGTCAAGTGAACCAGCCCGCGCAATACATGCGCCGCGCCCTGCGGTTAGCCCAGCGAGGGCGCGGCAAGGTCAGCCCCAATCCCATGGTCGGCGCGGTGGTGGTGCGCGGGGACTGCATCGTCGGCGAAGGGGCCCACCTGAAGGTCGGCGGACCCCATGCCGAGGTCCACGCCCTGCACCGGGCTGGCGACGAGGCGCGAGGGGCCGATCTCTATGTCACGCTGGAGCCTTGCTCCTTCTACGGCCGCACCCCACCCTGTACTGAAGCTGTGCTTCGCGCTGGCATTAAAAGGCTCTACTGCGCGATGGAAGATCCCGACGAGCGCGCGGCTGGGCGGGGGATCGCCGCGCTGCGTGAAAAAGGGGTGGCCATTGACGTCGGACTTTGCGCTGAGGAGGCGCGCCGTCTCAACGCGGCTTACATCAAACACCGCACCCAAAACCTGCCCTTGGTCCTGCTCAAGCTGGCGCAAACCCTCGACGGCCGCATTGCAGCGCGCAGCGGCGATGCGCGTTGGATCACCGGTGATCGAGCGCGGCGCCACGTCCACCGCTGGCGCTCTTGGGTCGATGCTGTGGCCGTGGGCGCGGGCACCGTGCGAACTGACGATCCCCTTTTGACGGTGCGCCACGTGCCCGGGCGCGACCCGCGGCCTATAGTCATAGACGGGCGCTTGCGCACCGCGCCCGAGGCTCGCGTCTATCAGCGGCCCGGGGCCGTGCTCGTCACGGCAGAGGACACGCCCGTTGACAAGCGCCGTGCCTACGCAGCCAAAGGGGTCGAGGTTTGGACTTTTCCGGCTTCTGCCGGGCGCATCGACTTGCGCCTGCCCCTTGGGCGCATGGCGCGAGAGGGCATGACCAGCGTCCTCATCGAAGGCGGTGGCCAGTTGGCCGCGGCCGCACTCGGCGACCGTGTCGTTGACCAAGTTCTGCTCTACCTCGCACCGAGGCTGATGGGCGAGGGGGTCGCTGCCATTGGCGACTTGGGGGTCGAACGCGCAGCCGAGGCCATTCGCCTTGAGTCCAGCCGCATCCAGCGGCTAGGCCCTGACCTACTCTACACGGCTGAGGTACAATACACTTGTTCACCGGACTCATAGAGGAACTCGGGAGCGTGCGCGGTCGCGTGCGCCGAGGCGCATTTCAGCAGTTGGAGATTGAGGCCGAGCGCGTTCTCGACGGCTTACAGGTGGGAGATAGCGTCAATATCGACGGAGTTTGTCAGACTGCGGTAGCCATCGGAGAGAGCGGCTTTTCAGTCGAGACAGTCGCCGAAACGCTCGCCCGCACGACCTTGGGCACCCTCGGCATCGGGCAAGCGGTCAATCTAGAGCGCCCCCTCCGCGCCGACCAGCGGCTCGGCGGCCACCTCGTCTTGGGGCACGTCGATGGCATAGCCCGCATTCGTCGGCGCACGGAGCGCGACGGGGAGCATCGCTTTGAAATTGAGCCGCCGCCCGCGCTCGCCCGCTACATTGCCGCCAAAGGCTCGGTGGCTCTCGACGGCATCAGCCTGACGGTGGCTGAGATCAGCGGCGATGCCTTTACGGTTGCGGTCATACCGCATACATTTGATAACACAACGCTTAGCCACCGGCGCGCCGGTGATTTTGTCAACCTCGAAGTCGATGTGATTGCCCGTTATGTCGAGCGTTTGCTCGGCGAACAACCCCAGTTCAGCTTCGAGGACTTGCGCGATATGGGATACTGAGCAATGCTCGATTTCAACACCATTGAAGAAGTCGTCGAGGACCTGCAAAACGGCCGCATGGTCGTGCTCGTCGACGAGTGCGAAGCTGTGGGCGAGGGCGTGCTGGTAATGCTCGCCGAGCAAGCCACAGCCACTTCGGTCAACTTCATGACCCGCTGTGCCAGCAGCCCGCCCGTGGTTGCCGCCACCGAGGAGCACC
>JAPOYQ010000405.1:6065-15200 GCA_026706505.1 Gemmatimonadota bacterium | reverse complement strand
CCATACCCGCATGCTCTTCCAGTAGAGGCGGAGGCCCAGCGGTGCCGTGCCGAGATGGGTCTCTAGCAGGCGTTCAAAGGTCAACAGGGGTTTGTCGTAAAATCCTACGCAGTACAGATCCTTGGCCTCAATACCGCCTTCCCGCAGACAGTATTCGACGGCGCGAACGGGAAAATCTGGATCGTGTTTAACGCGCGTGAATCGCTCCTCCTGCGCCGCGGCAACGATTTCTCCGTCGCGCACCAAACAGGCCGCGCTATCGTGGTAGAACGCGGAAATGCCGAGGATGTAAGTGGCCATAAGAAGCTTGACAAAATGGGATGCAGCAGCGATACTAAAAAGTTGTTCATAGCCTACGGATTCTATTGAAAAATATCAAGTTAGGGTCATTCGATGGAACGGCTTTCACTCCTGTCTGAAGACCAAGTTCGCACCGTCCAGCGCCAGTTTGGGACACCCACTTTTGTCTATGATCAAAAGGCGTTGGAATCCCAAGCCCAAAAGGCACTGGCCTTCCCCAATGCACACGGCCTGACGGTGCGCTACGCGGTGAAAGCCTGTCCGTCAGCCGGTGTGATCCGCATTCTCAACCGCGCTGGCCTGCACATCGACGCGAGCAGTGGCTACGAAGCGCTGCGGGCCATGCGCGCTGGCATCCCCGCGGCCCAGATTCAGCTCACGGCCCAACAACTACCCGACAATTTAGCAGACCTAGTGCGCCAAGGCGTCCTCTTTAACGCCTGTTCCCTGCATCAACTCGAAACCTACGGCCGGCTCTTTCCGGGCCGCGGAGTCTCCGTGCGCATCAACCCAGGCCTGGGCTCGGGACACAGCAACCGCACCAATACGGGTGGCCCTTCGTCGAGCTTCGGCATCTGGCACGAACACCTCGACCAAGTACTCGCAACAGCCGCCGAACACAACCTGCAACTCACTGGATTGCACAGCCATATCGGCTCGGGCAGCGACCCAGAAGTCTGGCAGCACTGCGCCCGACTAACGCTCGGCGTGGCCGCCAAGCTGCCCGAGGTGAGGCGCGTGAATATGGGCGGCGGTTTCAAAATTGGGCGCATGTCCGACGAAGTATCGACCGACTTGTGCGAGGCCGGCCAACCTGTCGCCGACGAATTTAACCGCTTCGCCCGCGAGCACGGCCGCAAACTGCATATGGAAATCGAACCTGGGACCTTCTTGGTGGGCAACGCAGGCACCATCGTCTGTAGCGTCGTCGATGTAGTCGATACCGGCCAGCAAGGCTATTCCTTCATCAAGATCGATAGCGGGATGACCGAAGTGCTGCGTCCCAGCATGTACGGAGCGCAACACCCCATCGTCGTAATCCCGGCCACACCCGAGGAGCGCGGCCAAGGCGAGTACCTAATCGCCGGCCATTGCTGTGAAAGCGGGGATATTCTCACGCCAGCATCCGGCAACCCCGAAGAACTGGGACCTCGCGTACTCACCGAGCCGCGCATCGGCGACGCGGTTTTTATTGGCGGCAGCGGGGCCTATTGCGCTGGCATGGCCGCCAAAAACTACAATTCCTTCCCGGAAGCATGCGAAGTGCTGCTCGGCGCAGACGGCGGACTCCATCTGCTGCGCCAGCGACAAACCCTCGACCAAGTCCTAGCCAACGAGTCCCTACCCGCTTTCCTCAGCGCCTGAGCCGCGCAGCTTCGGGTCCAGCGCGTCGCGCAGCCCGTCGCCCAACAGGTTGTACAGGGTCACGGTCGCAAAAATGGCCAAGCCCGGCACGACTACCAGCCACCAAGCCGCCGCATTGCTGCGCGCCCCAGCCAGTAGGGCACCCCAAGTGATCACTTCTGCTGGTATCCCTACCCCTAAAAAGCTCAATCCCGACTCGGCGAGGATGGCACCTGCGACCCCGAAGGCCGCCGGGATCAGGATCGGGCCGATGGCGTTGGGCAGAATGTGACGGAACATGATCCGCCCGTTTGAGTATCCGAGGCTGCGCGCGGCAGCTACGTAATCGTAACTGCGCACCTGCAAAAACTGCGAGCGCGTCAAACGGGCGATACCGACCCAACTCGTAAGACCAATAATGATCATGACGAAAAACAGGCTCGGCGGGAAAAACGCCGCGACCGTCAATATCAAAAAAAAGCTGGGGATCGCGGCCCACAGCTCGAAAAGGCGAGAGAGTGCCAAGTCAACCCAGCCTCCAAAGTAGCCGGCCAATGCCCCTAAGACCAAGCCAATGGCCAGCGATATGCCCACCGCCACTAGGCCGATGGTCAAAGCGTAGCGCGTGCCGTGAATCAGCCCCGAGAGCACGTCGCGGCCCAAGCGATCCGTGCCCAGCCAGTGCTCGGCTCCCGGGGGCTGGTACTTCTCCCGCAAGCGGATTTCGCCTGGGGCATAAGGCACCGGCGGGAATATGGCCTCCTCTAGCTTGAGCTTTTTGAAGTTGCGGCGGCGCTTCAATTCCGCTGGCCAGTCCACTACCCCCAGATAGACTGCGTATTGGCGGAAGGCCGGAAAGTAGGTCTCGCCCTTGTATTTCATGTAGTACGGCTTGTCGCCGGCCAGTAAGTCGGCGCTCAAGGCCAAGATTCCCAGCAAGACGATGCCCATGAGACTGAGCAGAGCGGGTTTGTTCTTCTTGAATTGCTTCCAGACGACCCGCCCGTAGGACTGCCCTTGTGTAACGGCCTCTGTGCTCATTTACACACTCGCAAAGTCGATGCGCGGGTCCACGACCTTGAGCAAAATATCTGCCACTAAGATCCCCGCCAGCGACAGGGCTGCGCCAATGGTGAAGAGTGCCATGGCCACGGGGTAGTCGCGCACAATGACCGACTGGTAAGCCAAAAAGCCCATGCCCGGAATGGTGAAGATCGTCTCGATAAACACCGAACCCGCGATCATTCCCGGCAAAAGCCCAGCCATCAGCGTCACGATGGGAATCAAGGAATTGCGCAGCACGTGGCGCAGCACCACAACGCGGTAGCGCAACCCCTTGGCTTGAGCAGTGCGCACGTAGTCCAGTCGCAAATTTTCCAGCATGCTGGTGCGCATATAGCGCGAGATGCCAGCGAAGCTGGCGTAGGTCGAAGCCAGTACCGGCAAGACCATGTGGTGGGCGTGGTCGGTCAGCAGCCGCCAGAATCCCCAGTCTTCTCCAGCCTTCAAGGATTGGATGCCGGAGGCTGGGAACCAGTGGAAGAATTCCTTGTTGCAGAAAAACAAGATCAACAGCATGCCGATCCAAAAAGAAGGCATTGACCACAGCATGAAGGTCCCGGCGGTAACCAAGCGATCGATAATAGTATTTTGCTTGACCGCGATCATTATGCCCAGCGGCACGCCGATTAGATAGGCAAAGACTAGGCTGATGAGGTTGATTTCCAGCGTGATGGGCAACCGGTCGAGGATGTGGTCAATGACCGGTTCCTGATCTTTAAAGGATCGCCCCAGATTTAGCGTCACCAAACGCCAATCGCCCGCCTGCACCAGTTCCAAACCAGATCCAGCATACGCGTAGTTTTGGGTTGGCGAGAAAAGGCGGCTCTGCCAGAAAGGAGACTCGACCAGCTCGTCGACGCGCTCGGGACGCAGGCGGCGAAAGTGCGCCAAGAAACGCGCCTTGCGTTCCTCGCCCTCGAGTGAGGCCAACTCGGCCCGCGCCGCGTCTGATAGTTCATCTAAGACGGAGTCAGCTAACAAAGCTCCGCGGTCGAACGCGCCTAGATCCTCCACGCGCAAGACCAAGTTGGAAAGCCAGTGCAAATACTGGAGATGTAGCGGTTGGTCCAGCCCGAGTTGGCGGCGCAAATCTCGGCGCGTCTTCTCCATGTTCGCTTGGTGGTCGGTGGAGAGCCCCTCGCCGCCAGCAGCCCCGCCCAAGAACAGATCGACCGGGTCGCCGGGTGCCAAGCGCATAATCAGGAAGGTCAGTAGGGTGATGCCGAGGAGGGTCGGGATGGCGAGCAGAATGCGCTGGACGGTGTACTGCAGCATGGTGGGTTACAGCGCGGGACGCTTTTTACTCCTCTAGTTCCTCGGCCCGCGCAAACGCCGCCTCGCTTTCCTCAATCAATTCTTTATGGGCGTAAACCGTCCCCAAGTGCAGCCACACCAACGCATTGTCTGGCATTTGTTCGGCGAGTTGCTCCAAGAGCGGCAACGCACCATCGTAGTCCTCTGTGGCCAAGTGGACCATGGCGAGGTTGTAGCGCGCGTCCCCGTCGTCAGGTTCGAGCTGTAAGACCTGCTCATAGGCCCGCTTAGCCGCAGTGTATTTTTCTTGTTGCCAGTAGAGGTTGCCCAAGTTGAAATGGGGCTTGAAATCATCGGGGTTCAGCTCTATGACCTTGCGATAATTGGCCTCGGCCCCCTCGTAGTCCTCGGCTTGGGCTTGGGCGATGGCGAGATTGGTCAGGCCATTGAGATTCTCGGGATTAATCTTGACCACCTGCGACAAGGCACCGATGGCCTCATCGAGTTGGCCATTTTCCAAGTAGAGCGACCCTAGGCTGAAAAAGGTGCCCTCGTCTTCTGGATCAGCGGACGCGATCTTCTGGTAGGTGGCAATGGCCGCATCCGTGCTGTCGATCTGGTAAGAGTCGTACGTGAGGTTGAGCCAAGCGTCGAGCGCGCTTTCGTCGATGACAGTAGCGTTGTGAAACGAGTGCCGCGCCATGACGTAATTCGGTGCCGCGCCTTGGGCGTGGACGACGCCGGCATTATACTCGCGCGCCCAAAAGTGGCGGCGCGTTCGTTCAGACTCGCTTTGAAACTTGGGATTGTTCTCGGCGTGCGCTAGGTGCTCGGCCATTTCGCCATAGCGGCCCTCTTCGCCTAAGAGCTTGCCCATGAGTAGGTGAGCCTCGCTATTTTCTGGCTCGGTCTTCAAGACTAGGGCGAGTTGTTTTTTGGCCTCTTGCGGCTGATCCTGCTTGATGTAGAGCTTGGCCGCCGTCATGGTCGAACTCTGACACCCCAATCCGACGACGAGGACGAGCACCGCCAGCCAGCATACGCGCTTCATTGGCAATTTCCCGCAAGAAAAACTGCGCGGCGCACAGGACGTGCGCCGCGCAACGGTCGAATTTAGAACCCGAACTGAAAGGTAAAGGTGTTGAGCGCGTCGAAATACTCGACCGTAGTGTAGGCGTAATCAACGCGCAAATCTTTAATCGTCCCGGCATCCAGATTCAGACCAAAGCCGAAACTGGTGCCGTAGATGTAGTCGTCATCCGAGTTGGGCGCGTAGTCGAAGCCAGTGCGTAGGGCAAAGAAATCGCCCAACACATATTCAGCACCCAACCGGTACTGGTCGTAGGCGAAATTGTTGTGCCGGAAGACCGAGGACAGATTGAGCGCGTCCATATAGCGATAGCTCAGACCGAGCTCAAACGTCGAGGGCAGGTCGGCGGAACTGGCCTCGACATTGTAATCGGAAGGTCCGCGGCGCAACCCGTCAACCTGACCGCGACGCAACAGACCGGAACCACCAAACTGCATCCGCGTGCCGATGTGCTTGAGCGCCACCCCCAAGTCCAAGCCGGCAATCCCGCCTAGATTGGCGTACTGCAGACCCGCGCTAAACGAGGCCGCAGTGGCCTCGACGCGCTGGATGCGGTTGACGACATAATGGCTGGTAAACCCGACGGCGATGCGATCGGTCAGTTCCTTAGCAAAGGTTAGGCCCACCGTGAAGAAGGTCGGTGAAAAGGTCGCGCCGGTGCCGTCTGGATTGGCCTCAGTCGTCACCGGGATTTGGCCAAAATCCAGCGCCTTGATGTTGAGGGCCAGCGAGCCGAGGCTCTTGAAGTTGGCACCGGTAGCCAGATAGTTGATGCGGGTATCCGCCAGATAAGACATGGTCGAGAACATGATGCCCGCGTTGGATTCGGACTTGGACAAGCCTGCCGGGTTCCAGTGCAGAGCCTCCAGACCGGAACTGGTGGCGATTGAGGCACCGCCCAAGGCCATGTCGCGCGCGCCAACCGGAATCAGCAGTTCCGGGGCCGCGGCCGTACCGGCGCGATCATAGCCGTCGGCAAAGGCCGTGGCCGAGGCGAAAACCAGCGCCAGCAGGATCGTCGAGATGCGAAAGCTGTGTCGAAGCATGGAATGGCCTCCTATTTCTCTCTTTGATATCCCGTGCACCTAGAAGTTCTCTAGGAACTGCTGCTCTTGGATGATGGCCAGCTTGAGGATCCGACTTTCGCCGTGATCCGGCAGTTCGATATGGGCGATATACATACCGCTGGCCACCGGCAGTGCATTGTGGTTTTGCAGATCCCAGCGCGTGAACTGCGATGGGTCGTCCTTCTCAATCGTGCGCACCAGCGTGCCGCTCATGTCGAAGATGCGGATATTCGCCTTGGTCGGCAGGTGGCTGAAGGTCACGAAGTGGCTGTAACGGCTGGTCTCCGCCGCGTTGACGCCGAGGTAGGGATTGGGGAAGACGTTGATCTTCTCGATGTCCTCGGCTAGATAGCCGTCGTTGCTTTCCGACCCCGGGACCGTAAATGAGAAGCGGTCGGCGGGGGTGTTGACGTGGTTGGCGATCAGCAGGAACGAATCGCCGTCCGACGGGAAGTCATCCTCGTTGCGGCGCTCGGAAAAGATGATCCACATAATGGGCAGGAGCTCTTCTCCTTCTGTCCCCTCGTAGATCAGACCGTTGTTCCGCAAGATGTCGCTGTTCTCTCCTTGGTTGGGGTCTGTGTAATCCAAGTCAAAGATGAACAGCCACTCGCGCGGACCTGAACCGGCGACATTGCTCGCCACAGTGTACCAAGGCGGGCCATATACGCCGTTGACCAAGCCACCGGGCTGGTTGTTTTCGAGGAAGGCCACTTCCAAGCGGCGCGGCGGATCGCGCTCAATGTCCCAAGCCGAAAGCGCGATCGGATTGCGCTCCTGATAGACATAGACGCCCGGGCCTTCGGTATTGATGATGTACTTGCCGAAGTCCCAAGGATTCTGCGTCGTCGTCAGATCTCCGGCTGCTGGCGGCTCCCCTCCAGCACCGCGCAGGTAGCGATAGGCCCACGATACGTTCTCGTTGTTGGGGTCCACCGGTTTGTACTGGTCTTCGCCGTCCTCTTCGATGACGTCGGTGAAGCGCAACTCCACCGTGCGCAGCCGGTCCGGCGTCACTGTCGTCGGCGCGAACCACTGATGATTGGGATCGCCAGTCATCGCGCCGTTGAAGCCTTCGGCATTCCAGGCGTAGGAACCGCCGGCCCAAGTGAACCAGCGCGTGTCGCTGGCGTGATCGGCGGCTTGGGCGAAGTCGGCGGCGTTGATCTGGCCATCGCCCGTCAAGTCGGCCGCCTCGGGCGAAGCCTTCCAAGCCTCAAAAGGCATCGCCGGACCGGCCCAACTCTTCATGCCAGAGGGCGGACCAGCGACGGCGACCTCAATGCCGGCGGAACCGACATAGAAGGCCGTGCCAGCTTGGTCGGCCTGGTTTTCCAATAGCGCCTGACCGCTGGTCTTGTCAACCAGATTCCAGACCGTGTTGCCGTCGGCGTCGGCAGCGTATTCGACCGCGTAGTCGTTCCCGGTGGTCATCGTCGGATTGACCACAGAGACCGAGACTGTTCCATCGCTGGCACCGGCGGTGTGCTGGGCGCTAATCACGTCCCCAGGCTCGCTCAGATAGCGAGTGCCCGGCGGCGGCTCCTGCGGCACGCAGATCAAGTTCTGCGGCGCGCTCTCCAGCGTGGTAGTAGCGGCCCCCTCGGACGTAGCGCGGTTGTAAGCCGTCACCGCAAAGTAGTACCGCTGGCCGTTGACCAGCGGACCACTGCGGACGTGGTCTTGAGTAATCTTGATATTGCGCTTGACCCCGAAGTCGGTGCCGATCTGCAAGGGCACATCGAGCACCACGCCAGACTCTTCGTCGAGGGCAATGCCAAGGATCGTGGTAACGCCGTTTTCGATGTCGAAGGTCGCCACCTTGACCGCTTGGGAAAGCGTGGCTTCGGCCGAGGGCAACTGGTAGAGGTTGTAGCCTTCGAATTCGAAGCCAGCCGAACCCTCGCCTTCAGTGGCCTGAATCGACTCGTCGTCCCAGCCCCAATCCAAGATGATCGTCTCGTCGAGCTCGACTACGCGGACATTGGGCTGGACCGGCGGTTTGGGCACCTGAAAGAAGCTGTTGTAGGCGTCCTGCACAAACTGGTCGGTGAATTTCAGCTTGGAGACGCTGCGCAGGCGGTCGGTAGAAATACCGCCTAACAGCGCAACCACTACTTCTTGGGTGTCGCCCAATGCCATCTCAAAAGGCCCGGTTGCCAGCACGATGCGCCGGTCGCCGGCCGGCAGTGGCACGCCGTCGTTCCAACCGGTGGCTCTGGTTGGGTCGCCATCGAGCGTGAACTTGGTGTCGGCATTGGTCAGCGGATTGGTGTAGGGCACGGGGTTTGCAACATCGTCCTGCGGCTGGAAGCCGCGCAGCAGATTGTACCACTGCTGAGTGCCCACGTATTCGCCCAGTTCTGGATCGGATATCGCACTGCCGGCGGCAAAGTACACGAAGGCCGTCATCGGCAAGTTCTGGTAACCGGGGCGCAGCCCCTCGTTGAAGATGGCCACCGAACTCTCGTCGAGCAGTTGGTTTCCATCTTCGTCAACGGCGATGTTGCCCTCTGCATCTAGCTGATAAACCGGCACGATCGGGCCTTGCAAAAAGTCGTACCCAACAGCCGGCGGAGCCAAGCCGAAGGGGACGTAGCCATGATCGTCGTCAATCGAGTTGTACACATAACCCAAGCTCAACTCGACATCGGCACCGGCAAAGTCGTCGCCGTAATCGCCCAGATCTGGATCGGACCACTGGGCGAAATACATGTCCTCGATCACGGCATCGTCCGCGGCCTCTGCGGTGCCCTTGTAGATGACCTTGAACTTCTTGAAGATCACGTCGCCCAAGGCGTCGGTGCGCGCATAGCCCCAAAGCGTGACCTGAGCCTCCAAGCCGATGGGCAACGAGCCGTAGAGAGTGGTGGTGGCACCCTGGTCCAAATCGTTTATAGCAAACCAGATTACCTGATCGGCGTTGGCCAAACCCGGCTCGTCAATTGCGGGGTCGTACTGCCCATCTCCGTCGTTATCGTAAAAGGGCGCACCCAACTCGGCCGGCCACTCCATCCA
>JAPOYQ010000405.1:0-6055 GCA_026706505.1 Gemmatimonadota bacterium | reverse complement strand
CCAATCGCGCTCGTACTGGGCGCGCACCGCCTCCTCGTGGGCGTCGGTGACCTGACTCAAACCGATGTTGAGGACCTCGGAGGCGTCTAGCCGCAAATCCGCGGTCGCCCAATCGCGGCGAATCCGGTAGAGTCGGGCCGTATCGCGGTCCTGGGCTATGCCCTTGGATTCAATGATGCCAGGAACCGTGCCGATCTCGTACGTCTGGCCGCCGACGCGCAGGTCTTGGTCATTGCCGTCCTTGACCCGTCCTCCCCAGATGATGCCGTCTTGGAAGATGACTTGGGAGGTTGAGCGCGGGTAGGTCACGCCCGAATTGCCGGTGAGCGGATCGCGGGCCGACCAGCCATCGCTTTGGATCCACATGGCCATATTGTTGATGTTGAGCTGGGTCCGTTGAGTGGACACCTCGACATCGTCTTGGGCCAGTTTGGCGGCCGGTGCACCTCGCTCTTCGCGTGCTTGGACATTGCCAACTAGGAAGAGCGCCGCCAAAAATAAAAAAACAAGCTTTTTCATAATGCGTTCCTCTCTTTCCTAGAAATTGAACTGCAGACCGAAGCGAATCTGACGCGGCGAATCGTAGATATCGCCGCCCTCGTTGGACCAGTAGGCTTGGCGGTTGGCCAAGTTGATCGCCTCGTAGAGTTGCACGTACTGTTGCCCACCGCTGGCCTCGACGATCTGCTGGCTCAGTTCCGGATTGGTCAAGAAGCCGTCGTCCTTGTCGGAGCCGGTGCGGTTGTACACGTTGAGCACGTTCTTGCGATTGAAGAGGTTGAGAATACGGCTATAGACCTTGGCATTGAGACCAAATAGCGAGAAGCCCTTGTCGATGCGCAGGTTGGTATTGAAAGTCCACGGCGTCGTCGAGCGGTTGATCGACTCGAGCGGCTTGCGCGAGCGCGGGTCGAAGCTGTCGAGTACGCCGGCGTTTTCTGGACCGCGCTGACCGATCGAACCAGTGACCAAGGTAAAGTTGTGCCCGCTCGTGAAGCTCATCAGCAGGTTGGCCCCCAGACCTCGCAGAATTGGGTTGGGCTCGTTGTCGGGGTAGCGGTAGTCTAGGAAGATCGAGCCGCGATGCGTCTCGTTAAAGTCGAGCGGCGAGATAATCGTCGGCAGGTTGGTCTCGTTCTCAACCCCGGAAATGGCTGAGCCAGTATATGAACCCGTGCCGCGTGCGTCGGACAGGGTGTAGTTCAGTTCGGTGCGTAGGTTGTTGACGCGCCTGAGCTTGAATTGGAACTCGATGCCTTTGGTCGTGGCGAAGTCGCCGTTTTGCAGAAAAACGTACGCACCAGCGTCAACCGCGCTGGCCGAGAGTTGCTGCTTGCGCAACTGTATCTGCCCTTTGATATCGCGGTAGAAGCCCGTGACGTCAAAGGAGGCGGACTCGGAGAACTGACGCTCAAAGCCGATTTCGTACTGGGTAGTTCGCATCGGCTCGATGTCGTAGGCGGTCGGATAGCGGATGTAGTTCTGGCCGCCCAACTCTAGAGCAAGGCGCGCACCGCCGGCATACATGGAGCGCATCGCCGGCATTTGCGAGAAGCGACCGTATTGCACGTGAAAGACCGTCAAATCCGACACCGGGAACGACATCCCCAAACGCGGGCTAATATCGGTGTACGTATCGGTCTTTTCCATCGACTCAAGGTCAATGGTGTAGTTTTCCGGGTCGCGCACCGGTGCGGCCGGATCCTTAAAGCGCCAGCTATCCGCATCGAAGTAGTCGATGCGCAGACCGGCGTTGATGATCAGGTCGTTATACTCGACCTTGTCTTGGATAAAGGCGGCGGCAACCGTCGGGTGGCGCGGGGCCTCTAGCCCTTCGCGGTCGGTCTCGCGGCCGAACTCGTCGAAGCCGAAAAAGTCGCTACCGCTAGTCGTGCGCAGCAATCTGATCATATCCTGCTTGCTACCCTTGCCATCTTCAAGACTCTCGGCCTTCTTAAGCAACTCGTCGAGGATCTGGTCTTCGCTGATCTCATCGTTGTAGTAGCGGTCGTACACCGCGTCCAACTCGGGATAGGTATTGGCTATCCCCGAGCGGATCGAACGCAACGAGATCCCATAGCGCCGCGAGGTCCAACTCTGGTAGTCGAAACCGGCCTTGAGCTGATGCATGTCGGTCTGCTTGGTCCAGCTACCGGCCAGCCCCCAATAGCCATCCGACGTAGTGCCGTAGGAGGTCGTGCGCGAACCCGGGCGGCTGAAGGGAAAACCAGCCAGATCGTAGGACCTGGGCCCCGAACCTTGCTGGGTATAGGGCGTGTACTCGCCCGTGCCCTCGAGGGCGCGCTGTACGGCCACGCTGTCGTTGTACACCCACCACCGATCTCTGAAAAGCGGGTCGTAGGACTCGGCATTCCGCTCGTAGAGGCTCACGTTGAGTTCGTAGAACATGCTCTTGTCGAGCAGGTGGGTGATCTTGGCGTTGACTAGGTTGGAGGACGATTCCGACTCGCCCAAACGCCGGGTGTTAAAAGCATTGCGGATGGGCGCATAGTTGCTTTCAGAAAACCCGTCCGTGTACAGATTCGTGAGGCGGACCTGGACAGGGTAGTAGTCGAGCAACAAGGTCCCGTTGAAAATAACCGCTTCACTACTCGTGTGCGGAATATTGCCGGGCTTGATTTCGAGCTGCTCGATCTGGTCGGGAACGAGATTGCCCTCTTCGTCCTCGCTCCAGTGTCGGCGACCACCGCGGAGGCCAGTGTCTTCGAGATCCTCGAAGGTAAAACCCGACCAGTAGGTCGGCCAGGAACCGATGCCGCGGCGCTGGCCAGCCAAGAAGGCGCGAATCTTCTGGTTTCCCACAACCGGACCACCGGCGGTCATCACCTGATTGAAGTAGCCGTAGGAATAGGTGCCGAAGCGCTGCTCGTAGTCGTTGGTAAAATTGTCCGACTCAGAGAGGATCTCGAAGTCCCACTCGCTGCCGCCGGTGCGCAACTCTTGCAGAATAATGCCGGCGTTGGCACCGCCGTACTCGGCGTTGAAGCCGCCGGCCTGGAGTTGGATTTCCTCCAACGCCTCGTCGATCAAGCCCACTGCGCTGCTGCCAGTGACCACATTGCGAACGCTGGCCCCCTCGACGTAGTAGCCGATCTCGTCGCTGCGCGAGCCGCGGATGTGCAGCGACCCCTCGTCTTCAACCACGCCGGTCTGCAGGGCTATGACTGAGCTGACGCCTCGGAGCGGCAGAATCTCGAGATCCTCGGCATCGACAATGCGCACTGCATTGGTGGCGGTTTTGTCGATGATTGGCCGCTCGGCCCGGATTACCAC
This sequence comes from Gemmatimonadota bacterium, assembly GCA_026706505.1. The sequence goes on along the minus strand of JAPOYQ010000405.1, from coordinate 2,761 downwards.
TTCCTCGACTTGGATATCCGAAGAAGTCAGTTCAACGGCGATATTCGTAGTCAGGTCGGCGGAGACCCGCACATCCTCGACGGTGTAATCCGCGTAGCCGATATACGTGGCCTTGAGGGTGTAGGTGCCCGCCGGCACGTTGAGAATAAAAAAGCGGCCCTTTTCGTCCGCTGTAGCCCCTAACTTGGTATCCACCACCACTATATTGGCATGGGGTAGCCCATCCCCGGTGGCGGCATCCTTGATGACACCGGCGATCTTGCCGCCCGTACTGGCCTCGGCCGGAGCCAAGCTCAGCGCGAGCAGGACGCCCAGTGCGGTCAAGACGCGAAAAACGCTCGCAAATTTAGTCATATGTCCCTCCTTTGTAGGGTACTCAATACCCCTTCACATCAGGCGCAACCAGTCGTCTAAGAGAAAGGTCACACGCCCGATCAACAGCGAGACCCTCGCCATAATGGTGTAACCAAACGAAGCCCCGAACGAGATCATCAAAAACCATATCCCCACCTTGGAGATGTGGCCCGCCGTGCCGGTGTGCTCGACGGAAAAAAAGAAATAGACCAACACCCCGATGACCCCCACGAGGACTACTAGCAAATTGAGCCCCTCCAAGCTCCAGGTTAGTGGTTTTAATGTAGGTTCTATTTGGGCCAAAATAAAGGAAGAAATATAGCGGGGAATCGTCAGGCCAGCCGTAAGCCCTACAAAGAATGCAAAAGCATAGCGGCTGAGCCAACCGAAGCGCAGCGAAAAGCGCGTCAACATCAACAGCCCGAGCACCGTCGGAGCCAAAAGCCACCAATTGGGCGTCTCCCCTTCCCCCGGATTGGTCCATTCGGCAATAATCTCGCCGTAGAGCGTCGGGTACCAATTCTGACCGAAAATGTAAGCCGCTGCCACGCCGACGAAAACGTGCTCGGCAAACTTAAAAAGAGGGTTATCCTTGTAGAGAAAACTATAGAGCGCCAAGGTCATGCCCGCCGCAACAATGATGCCCAAGCCCGTCCAGTCCGCCGCCAAGGTCCCGTTGGCCACTAAGCCGATATTGACAGCGACAAACAGCAAAAGCAAGCCCAGAAAAATATACGTATCGCGCACGGCTTAGCTCTCCTGTTGCAATCGGCCTCGCCGACTGGCGAAGTAAGCGATATTGCCAAAGATCACGAAAGCTACAATGATCAAATGGGTAACCGACTGGGGAGGCATGCTCTTATTCGCCTCATCGCGGTGGTCAATCAGAACCTCGTAGGCGGCTGCACCGGCCAAGCCGCCGAGCAGGCCCACGAGTTGGCCCGAGCCGAGGAATGGATAGAGGTCTGGTGCCATCACTGCGGTGCAGCCGGCGGCAAAAGGAAAGCCGTATTTCTCCTGCCCGTAGGGAATCCACCAAAACTCAATCGAATCCCCGGCCCCTAGGTCGAAAACGAGGTCGAAATCCCTCAGTGAGCGCACACTCCGCATCAATTCCAAATCGCCAACATCTGCGCCCCAATTGTCCTGCGGGAAGGTGCCGTGTACGTCGTGCCCCATATTGAGAACGACGCTAAAATTGCCCGGCTTGTAGCCCATAAAGGTGTAATCCACCCCGTACTCCAAGTCGAATTCAGCCGTCATTTTGTCGAGCACCGCTTGAGCTAACCCGGTCGCTTCAGGCCACAGGCAGATGGCGACGACCTTGAGCTCGCGGCGAAACGCGTGGCGCAAAACCGCCCGCGCCATGGGCTGCATCTCAGGAGCCGTGCTGGCACCGTAAGAAAAAGAGACTAAGACGACCTGCCCGGCGTCAAGTTGCTCGACTTGGTCGTAAGCCGCTCTCACCTGCTTGGACGGCGTGATCGGCAGGTCTAGCCCGACCAAGAGCGGCACAGCCACTCCGATAAACATCAAAGCAAAGAGGATGCGGCGATCAATCTGCATCACTCGTCTCCTCCACCGCCCAAGTACGAACGCTCAATGCCGAAGATGATCCGCAGCGAGGTCGCGATGGCCCCTAGGGACACCCCGAGCAGAATCCCGCGCTTGGCCGCTAAATTCGGCACGCTCATCAGCCACTCGCTCACCAGCGGAAAATACTCGGAGATCTCTCGGCCAATGGGCACCTGGCCTAGCATGACGATCACCGCTGCGACCAGCAACAGCGCGGCCTCGGGCGTGCGGGCGCGGAAGGTTCGGTAGGCCGCCGAAGCGATAAAAAAAGCCAAGATCGAGAACATAGTCCCCGAACAGGGCAGATGAACGTAATTGAAGAGCCAATTATAGCCCCCGGCTTCGGCCTGGGCGGCAAAGGGGCCGTGCCCATCGTTGTAGATAACGAAGAACATCATCAGCACAAAGCTGGCGATGGCAACGAAGCTGTAGCCCCAACCGGCGACGTGCTGGCGGATCCGCTGCCAATGCAGGTTGAGCAGGCTGTAGAGTCCGAGTAGATAAGAAAACGCGAAGACAATACGCACCCACAGCGCCATTTCTTGTTCAAAACTCTGTGCATTACCGTGCGGTATGTAGTAGATGGCAATGCCTAGCAGGCCAAAGACTAAGGCGACGGCCAGTGGTAAAGTCCGGCTAAAAAATGGCATGGCCCCTCCTCAATAAGGAGTAAAGAAGTGGGTTAGCTGGGGCAGCTCTAAAGCCGCCAAGACTGTGCCCAACACCAAAGCGGCTAAAATAAGGGCCTTGCCGGCGTCCTGGCCCTTGAGGGAGCCGAGCATTCTCGGCTCACCCGATAGATAAGCACTGGCTGCATAGAGATCTTCGCCGG
>JAPOYQ010000175.1 GCA_026706505.1 Gemmatimonadota bacterium | reverse complement strand
TGGACGGTTGGCGAATGGGAAAACTGCGTTGCCGGGGACGTATATTTGGGCGTTGCGAGTGCAGTCGGATGCGTTTGCAGAGGTGCATACTGGGACGGTGGGGGTGGCGCATTGATAAGGTCCATGGTGAAATTATGGGTGCTCCTGCTGCTCCCTCTGCCCCTCGCCGCCCAAGACTACGGTGCGCGCCTCGGCACTGTCAAACGCGGTGGCAAAGTCTCTTTTGAACCGCGTGGGCCTGGCGTGCTCTTCGACGCGCTCGATCCGGCCGTGCGCAAGTGGTATATCCCGCAGGAGCTGTACACCGAATACCGCTGGCAGCAATGGGAGTACTCTAATTACGCGCGCAACTTGTACCAGCGCTACGTCTCCACCTCGCTCGAAGGCAGCTATATCTACGATGTGTACGGCAACTATCTGACCCGAGGCTGGCCGATCTTTGACTGGCGACAGCAAAACCCCCAGCCCTTTGGTTCGACTTTGGCCCAGGACAGGCGCTTCGTCAGTTGGTTCAACCAGCTACTGATCGCCTCGGACCACAAAGGGCAATACCACTATGCCATCACCATTGGCAGCCAGATCCGCACCACACTGACGCCGATGACTTTCTCCAAGCCGCGCTTCAACGGCATCCAGTGGGATCTGCTCTCCGACAAATACGCGCTCACTATGCTGCTGTCGCGGCTCAACAGCCTGATCGACGAGACTGGCTCGCCGGTAGGTACCTCGGAAAAGACCAACAACACCAGCTTGGTCGGAAGCCGGCTGGAGGTGCAGGTCGGTGACTTCGTCAAGGTTGGTGGAACCTATCTCAACGCACACCACGTGCAGACTCAAACCGAGATATTCAACGGCAATATCCTCAAGGGTAACCTCACCGGCGTACAAAACTTGACCAACGTCAGTTTTATCGAAGTAGTCATTAAGGACGATTCGCCCGAAGACGGCGAGGCTGGTGGCGCGCTTTTTGCGCAAGACATCGTTATATGGGACCTAGAGGGCAAGCGCACGAGAGGCTCGGAGATCGGCTTTCGGCCACTAGTGGAGGGCGGATTCCAACGCCGAGGTTTTCTCGCGGCCGACGGGCGCGAGGAGATCCGCCTGCGCTACGATTTCCAGGACCGCTCCTATACCGGGCCGCCCCCCAGCGAGATCCAGCGGGTACAGGTCGAACTAGTGCTGGCCAATGACTACCTCGTCGAGATGGCCTCTGATCGCCAGACCGACTTTCGGGAGCGGATCGTGGCGGTGCCAGTGGCGCGGGCGTTGGGCAATGTCAAGGATTCGTCCAACCAGCGGGTGTTGGCCCTCGATTACGGGCTACCCACCGCCAATCAGATCGCTGGCTTCACCTTTGAGTTGACCGATTTAGAGGGTTTCAACACCTACTTTGAAGTCGCCGCCAATCATCAATACCGGAAATACCCCAACCCCAACCTTGAAAAGCACCACGTTGCCAGCAGCGAGGCCGAGGCTTGGATGCTCAACGTCTCCAAGACCGACTATCCCTACTTCGCGCTGCTGGAGGCCTTCGACATGGCCCCCAATTACCAGACAGGGTTTCAGGTCGTCGATCGCAACGGGATCGTCGATTACGCGAACCCGTTGCGCTTCTTTGAATTCGTCGAAGACAACGACGACCAGGATCGCTTTCCCGACTGGGCGCGGCAGGGGTCGCCGAGGGACCGCCAGATCTTTCCGGGCTGGGACGAGAACAACGACCTGATCTCCGACTTTAACCAGAACGACACTCCTTCAAGCCCCAACCGGGTGCCCGACTACGAGGAGTCTTTCCTGCGCTTTCACACCGACCGGCCAGAATTCCTCTACGGCATTGACCAAAACCACAACGGTTGGATTGACCGCTTTGAAAACGACGAAGAGGCCGATCTACCCTACAAGCGCGACCGCAAGGGCTACAATCTGTACGTCGGTGCCTTTCTACATGCCGACCTGCGGGTGACTGCTGGCCGCCAGCGGCTCGCACAGCGCTCTGACGACCGCCGCGCCCACGCCGATTACCTGATGCTGGCCGGGGACCACTACTTCACTAACTGGGGGCGGGCACGCGTTTTTCAGGACCTGCGCCGCGTCGAAGACGATATCTTTGACCACTTAGTGCAGTGGACGCAACTGCCCAATACCCAAGGCGAACTGGTGCCGACTCCGGACGTGCTACCGGCGCAGAACACAGTGGTCAATACCACTTGGCTGGGTTTTGACTTCGACCGCTGGCCCGGTTTTAAGTCCGTCAACATGTTCAAGTGGCAGTACTACCACCAGCGCGACCCAAGCATCGCGTTACTGTTGCGCGGGCAGCGCGAGGACGGCTCGTTTCTGGGGCTGATCAACAAGGCTGAGTACCGGCTGCAGCTAGGCAAACTGACCTTAAGCCCGGCCGGCAAAAGCGAGTTCCGCCGCGAAGTTCCGGTGCTCCGCAGCCAGCCCGAGCGCAAGGAGTGGAGCCAACTCCTGCTCGCCGTCGGGCGCGTATCGGTCATGCGCAGCAGCTACTTAGAGGCTGGGATCGAGTACCACAACTTCCGGCAGTTGCGCGATCCAACGCCACCGGGGGCCGAAGACAGCTTCTGGGAGACGACGACGGTCGCCCAGTTGACCAATATCTCCGACTATCAGGGGTATAAGCTGACGACGGTGCTGGGGTTCGACGTGACCCGGCGGTATCAAGAGGTCGAAGGGACGCGGACGCGGACTAGGGGTTTTCTCACCGTGTACGCGGGAGTCGAGCAATGAGATACGCACTCTGGGCGGCACTCTTGTGGCTAGGTTGTAGCAGTGAGCGCCCGCCCCTCCAACCCCCAATCTCAGACGAAGAGCCGATCTTTGACCACAGCACCTTCGCGGACGCAGGGCTTGAACGGGCGGTGCGGCAGGTGCTGGGACAGCCGCAAGGGGGCTTGGATAGCGAGGAGCTATCTGGGTTGCGAACGCTAGACGCGGGCGGCTATGGGATCACAGCTATCGAGGGGATTGGGCGGCTGAGTGGCTTGGATACCCTGATGCTGGGCGACAATGCCGTAGTAGATATTGGCCCGCTCGCCGGATTGACCCGGCTACAGGTGCTCGACCTATCCAACAACGAGATCGCCGACCTGGTACCGCTGGCCAATCTCCTGCTACTAAGGGCACTCAATCTCGACGGCAACCAAGTAGAAGACCTTGCGCCACTGGCGCGGTTGACGCGGTTGGGACTGCTCAACCTCGACGGCAACCAAGTCCGCGATGTTGCGGTGCTTGCGCGGCTCCGGCGCTTGCGCAGCGTCGAACTGTCGGGCAACCCGCTTGACCTAGACCAAGTGGAGGCCCTGCGCGAGCGGGGGATGGAGGTGACCTTTTTCCTGCCGGGGATTTTCTTCCAAGATGCTCAACTAGAGCGTGCGGTGCGCAGTGCGGTCAGGAAGCCAACCGAGGAATTGACCGCGGTAGAACTGCGAGCGATTACCCGTCTGATGCTCAACAGCTCGGTCAAGTCGCTGGAGGGCATTGAGCATCTAACCAACTTAGAAAGCCTGAGTTTTAGCGGCTCTATTAGGGAGGGCGAGTTGGAGAGCCTGTTGCCGCTGGCGGACTTGAGCAGGCTTCATATCCTCCAATTGGCAACGGCCAAGATCGAAGATATTAGCGCCCTATCCCGACTGACGAGCTTGGAGAAGCTCAATCTCAACAACAATGCCATTGTGGATATTGCGCCGCTGGGCGGTTTGGTCAACCTGCGCGAATTGTGGCTCGAAATAAACCAAATACAAGACCTGTCGCCGCTGGCGAATCTCCGCCGACTGGAGATACTGTATCTCGCGGACAATGCAGTCGAGGACCTGTCGCCGCTGGCTGGGCTAGAGCGGCTGGCAAAGCTGCGCTTTTCGCACAATCGGGTGACGGATATTGCACCGCTGGCCGAATTGTACGCCCTAGAACAGCTCGAATTTGCCAACAACGCTGTAGTCGAGATTTTGCCCCTAGGTGGGTTGCATTCCCTCGAAGCCTTGGACTTTACCGCCAACTTGGTCGGCGACCTCAGTCCGCTGGCCGACAAGCCGCATCTAGCGGCTCTGTTCTTTGGCCAGAACTTAGTGGAAGATCTTTCGCCGCTGGCCGGCCTCCCCGAACTCAGACGCCTGCGCCTGCCGGACAATCAGGTCGTGGATATCGCTGCGTTGCTAACGCTGGAGAAGCTGCTTTCGGCCGACCTGCACGGCAATCCGCTCAGCGAGGCCAGTATTGACCTGATTGATGTGCTTGTAGAGAGCAACCGCAATATCATCTTCTGATGAAATTACGTCTCTGCATATGGGCGATTGCGTTGAGCGCCGGTTCGGCTTGGCCGCAGTTGGAACTGGTGGTGGGCCGGGAAGGGTACTCTTACCTAGCCATCCAAGACTCCGTGGCCTTCGTCAACAGGGCACCTGATTCGCTGTGGACGTGGGCGGTGACGCCAGACGAGAATCTGATGGCCAACGCGCGCGCTCGGGGCGGACAGATTTTGGTCTCGGTCACAGAGCCTACTGTGGGCTTGCTGGAGGAGACGGTTGAATGGCCCGTGTTTCGCCGCGATATAACTGCGGTGCAGGCCATTGCCGACGGCGACCCGGGGACGGCCTTTGACCCCGATGAGTTCGGGTTGAGTCGCCAAGCGTCGATCTACATCGACTTGGGCGGGGCCTATACCATCGTGCGGACTAGAGCGTTCCCGCGCCTCGATGCCGAACACATAGGCCGCTTTCCGCAGACTTTTGACTTGGGGCTGGGCGACCGACTACAGCCGGTGGATGCCTTGGAGCGCCTGTTGACAGCTAACGACTATCCCGCCGCCGGACATCTCGGCGGCGATGTCCGCTTCCAACGCTATGTGTTCTTTAGCACTACCAGGCCCAATATCCGTGCGGTTATCGAGTGGCCGGGTGTCCTCCCAGTCAGCGGCCAGCGCCAAGCGCGCTACGTGCGCTTCCAGCCCCTAGGCGACGCACCTTGGGAGCTGGCCGAGTTGGAGCTTTACACAGACGGCACGACGCTGCCGGGGTTTTTTCGCTCAGTGCCGCTTTTGGCCACCACTGGAACGCCGGTGTGGGGGCGGCTGCGCCACGAGGGCGGCGCGCCGCTGGAGGAATTGCCCATTGTGGTGCAGACGCGCACCGGCCCGGATGACGAGCCAGTGCATTACTTCATCACCCAAGGACCAGAAGAGATCCGGGTCAGTCGAGGGGTCTGGGAAAATGCCCCCGAATTCCCAGGCATTGACCAAGGGCCGGTCGCGTCCAATCCCGACTGGAGCGGCTGGGAAACGGTCACCGGCGGGGTGGTGCGCTCGCCGAGCCCGAATCGCTTCTTGCAGTTCCAAGTGCGCTTTTTGCAGCCGGGCGTCAAGTTAGAACGACTCGTCTTCGAGTACTCTTCGCCGCCGGTTGCCGGCGAGATCTACGCCGAGATCAGCCCACCGCTAGTCGATGTCGGGGTGGAGACAGCCTTTGTGGCGATCGTGCAGACGCACCGCCTCGCGGAGCGGTCAGACACCGGCTTTCGCTTCGTCGAGGTTCTGACCGCAGCGCAGATCGAGGGCATTGACAGCGTCAAGGTTGATGACGAGTACGCACTGCACACCCTGCGCTTGGACCCCGGACGCGGATTTGCCGTAAATCTCTGGCAGCGGGTGCTAAAGGACGGCAGCCTCGTGCACATTTTCTTTCGCGGCAAGGTCTTTGTCGATGGGACGCGTTTTGATGTGCGCGTAGGCGAGCAGCGCCACGTCTTGGATGAGGCACCCTACGAGATGTTCCAGCACGCACGCGAAGCGGATGTAGATCCTGTACTACTGGGTGAGGGCCTGACGGTGCGCCTCTCCGCGTCAAACGCTGCCCTTGTCGCCGATGTGGAGCCGACGCCGCGGGTGCTGACGCCCAACGGCGACGGGGTCAACGACCTGTTCGCAGTCGCCTATAGCTTGCTCAAGCTGACGCGGCCAGCAGCGATCTTGTTTCGCATCTATGATTTGGGAGGTGGCTTGGTGCGCCGGGGCTATGCCGGCGAGGACCAGAGCGGACGCTTTGCCCAAGTTTGGGATGGGCGCGACGATTGGGGGAGGCTGGTCGCACCGGGGATGTACCTCTATCACCTCGAGATCGCAGCCGATGTCGGCACCACGCGCCACAGCGGCCTAGTCAACGTGGCGTACTAACGGGTGCCCTCTGAAAGCAGTGATTTGAGCCGTCCCCACGACTGAGCCTCGACGCTCGTAGCGGCAGGGGGAACTGGTCGCCAGGAGGGCCAATTTCCGCCCAAGCCGTTGGTCAATTCAACTAAATTGCTTCCGTCAATATCGACCACCTGCGGAAAGAGGGTTTTCAGACAGGCTCTTACAAAAAAGTGTCTGGGCCTTTTTAATTTTCCCCTCTCTGGCCGTCTTTACTTACAGACGGGCTGATATGCGTCATCAGTCCCGCATTTGAATACCTATGGACAACTTCCATCCCGAAAACTTCGTCGAGCGCTGCTTGGCGGGCAACGCGCAAGCCTTTGAGCCGCTCGTCCGGCGCTACCAGAACGCGGCCTTTGCCACGGCCCTGCGCTACGTGCGCTCGCGGGTCGATGCCCAAGACATTGTCCAAGACGCCTTTGTTGCGGCGTATTGCCGCTTGGGGCAACTGCGCGATAGGAGGCACTTCGGGAGATGGTTGATGCACATCGTAGCCAACCGCTGCAAGGACTGGTTACGCGACCGCAGGCGGACACAGCCGTTGGATTCGGCAGAGATGGCTCTGGAGAATGCGGCCGCGGCCGAGCACGCCGACCAGATGCGGCGGCTGGAGTTGCAAGAGGCCGTTGATTTGTTGCCCGAACACTACCGCTCGGCCGTGCTGATGTACTACCTGAGTGGCCTGTCCTACCGAGAAATCGCCGAGTTGATGGAAGTCCCCCTGAGTACGGTGTGCGGCCGATTGCAACAAGGACGCATCCGGCTGCGCCAGCTATGGGACGAACCCGACCACGAGGAGATTGCCATGAAGCCAATTGACGTGACCGAACAAGTCCAGGAGGTGGTGTGCCAAATCGCCACCCGACAGGTGCAGGAGACGATTCCGCTAAGAGACACTGAGCGTATCGTCTTCTACTGCGCCCTCGACACCGATCTCGAGATCCGCCAAGCCGAGGGCGAAGATGCAGTGCTCGAAGGGACGCTCAGTGCAATTGGGTTGACGCGGGAAAAGGCCCGGGAGAGCGTCGAAGGGATCGAAATCGGGGCCGACCAAGTGGACTATTTTTTTGCCAGCGGGCCACACGAGGGCGAGGTATTCATGGGGACCAGAGTGCAAAACGGCCACCCCAAGGCCATGTCAATGGGCAGCGGACAGATCTGGCGGGCCTATTTCTTGGGGGGTTGCCATCCGTGGGGTGTGGCAAATGGTGTCAAGACGACGGATGCCTTTCCCCAGATGCAGGCATATACCGGCGGCAGTATGCCGGCTGATATGCGCTTGAGGTTGGGACGGGCCACGCGGATAACGGTCTATCGCGAAAAGCTCGAAGACATAATCCTGCCGCCCTCGGCTGTTACGGCAGAAGTCCAAAAGGTCTTTCGCCCCAACAGCACGTCGCTCGAAAGGGTCCACGGACCGGTTGGTTCCGCCAGCTTAGTATTGCTGGTGCCCAAGGGCAAGCGCGTGACCGTCATCAAAGGGAAGCAGGTCCGCGCCTCTGGTTTGCAAGGCTCAATTAGTTTTATCGAATCGACCTGTGAGGAGGTGGCCGATATTGAGGGCGATGTGGAACTCTTCGACAGTGCGCTGGAGACAGCGCGCAATATCCGCGGCAAACTCTACCAGCGCTACTACCGATACCTCGGCGTGAGGATGGAGGGCCACGAGGCCAGGCGTCATACGGCTGAAGATTGTCGTATAGAGGATATTCGCGGCGGCGTGGATATTGACGTGGGCAGTGTGCAGATCAAGGCCGCGCGGCTGGGGGGCCGGGTGCGGATCTACAACCGCTTTGGCCAAACGCAGTTGCATCAGGATCAACTCGCCGCGGACAGCCGCATTGAACTGGAATCGTGCGCCGGCGATATCCATCTCTCGCTTGCAGAGGCCCTGCTCGACGAGGTTTTGCTGGACAAGGTGCATCTGACTGCGTTCACGCTATGTGGTCAAGTCCGATCTACGGCCTTTGAGGATAAGGCTGAGGACAAGCCTCCCCTTATGGCCAACAACTCCGAGGTAATGGTGCTGTCGAACGCGCATAGCGGCCTTGATATACTGGCAGCGGATTTTGTGCTCAAAAGCGAGGCCGGCGCGATCGCTATCGAGCAGGCTAAATAGATGAAGGAGGTTCAAGATGCTGCGCAGTTACGTCGTAATCGCACTGCGGAACCTGATGCGCGACAAAGTGGTGACCAGCATCAACATCGTGGGCTTGTCCGTCGCCATCGCCGTCAGCGCAATCCTCGGCCTTGGCGTACACGGTGCTCTGACCGCGGATTGGAACCTCCGCGAGGATGACCGCCTCTTCCGCGTAGTGGGACGCGAGATTGCCGCTGCGGGTCACATACAGCGCCCGGCGTATCAGAGCGAGGATCTCGCGGCGGCGCTCGCAGAGACGTTCCCCGAGATCGCCAGCACCACGCGCGTAATCTCGACGAGTGTCCTGATGACAGTAGGCGAGCGCCATCTCGAACACTCGGTAGTCGAGGTTGATCCGCCGTTCCTGCAGATGTTCCACTACCCCCTCACGGCCGGTAATCCGGCCACAGTGCTGGATGGCCTCGACCAAATCGTCATTTCCAAGCGACTGGCCGAGCGAATGTTCGGAGATGAATTCAGAGACTACCCGGAACTCGTGGGTCGGCAGATCGTCTTGCACGGCAATGAGGGCTCCGAGGCATACACGGTTGCCGGAGTCTTCGCCGATCTGCCAAAAGAGCGGAGCCTGGGTCTTGATGCGGCGATCCGCTTTGAGAACCGGACGAAGTATGGCATGGCCAGTTATTGGGGTGCTACGGCTTCTACATACGTCACGCTTCAGCCCCTTGCCGAGCGGAAGGCACTTGAAGCAAAGCTCCCGGAGTTCTCCCGCGAGTTCATCGCCCCGCTCTGGGAACGCTACAAAGGTGTGCGCTGGAAGGACGATCCAGACGCCTTCCTACTCGAACTCGAAGACGCACGGACGATCTACCTCGATCCGCAGGCCCAGACCTATTATAGCTCTGAAAAATCCGTGAGCATGGAGTCGATCCTCGCCCTCGTCGCTCTGATTGGCGTCATCCTAACTGTTGCCTGCATCAACTTCACCACCCTCGCCGTAGCAAGTTCCATCGGCCGGAGCACGGAGGTGGGTGTGCGCAAGGCGCTCGGTGCTAATAAGGCACAAATCGCCCTGCAGTTTTTGGGAGAGGGCGTCCTGCTGGCCTTTTTCTCTCTAATCGCCGGATTGGTCCTCGTGCAGTTGGGGTTGCCTGTCTTTAACGCGCATTATGGACTTGACCATTGGGTCGGGCTGTCGCTCGGCGATCTAGGGCTGCCAATTCTCGTCGGCGGAGGCGTCTTATTGGTGGTGCTGATCGGCATCGCCGCGGGAAGCTATCCGGCCCTGATCGTGGCGCGGATGCAGCCGGCGTCTGTCGTCCGCGAGGTGTCGCCGTGGCGCAGAAGAAGGGCGACGAGCGCGCTTCTGACCTTGCAGTACGGCATGGCGGTTTTCCTGATCTTCTGCACCATCGCGATTCGTCAGCAGTTGGATTTTGCTCAGTCGCGCGATCTGGGATACGCGGCTGAGCAGGTCGTCGTTGTCAAGCTGCGCGGTGCAGACCCCACGCGGCTTGGCGAACGCTTCAAGGAGGCCGCCCTTTCCCAGTCGGGTGTCGCTGGTGTGGCCTTGGCCGATCGCGAGTTTTCGCTCAGTGCCAGTACCAATTACATCAAGCGGCCGGACGGGGAGCGCGTGAGCGTGTATGTGTATGCCGTTGACCCCGACTTCTTCACCACCTTGGGCATCGACCTCGTATCCGGCCGCTCCTTTGCGGCCGAACGGCTGGCCGACCGGACGGAAAGTGTCGTCGTCAATCAGCGCTTTGCGGACGCTTACGGCTGGGGGGAAAATGCCGTTGGGGAATTCCTACCAGAGTACGGGGGCTACGGCGTGAGCAAAACGCCTACCGTCATCGGCGTCATACCGGACTTCCACTTCCGCTCTCTTAAGGAGCCGATCAAACCCGCCGTGTTCCACTATGGGCCAGAAGTGTCCTTTGAGCGGGCATTGGTGCGGCTGAATACACGCGAGGTTGACGACGCGCTCGCGGGTCTAGAGCAGCTATGGAAAAAGGTGGCACCCGAACAACCCTTTGAGTACGAGTTCCTCGACCGGGCTTTTGCTCGTCAGTACGAGAATGACAAGGAGAGCAGCCGCACCGTTACCTTTGCATCCGTCGTCGCCATTCTCATCGCCTGCATGGGTTTGTTTGGCCACGCGACTATCGTCCTGCAGCGGCGCACCAAGGAGATCGGCGTCCGCAAAGTGCTCGGCGCTACGGTGGCAGAGATCCTCGCGCTCTTGTCGCGCGACCTGACGAAAATGGTTGCCTTGGCCTGCCTGCTGGCGTTTCCACTGGCTCACTTCTTGGTAGGCCAATGGCTGTCGCGATACGCCTATCAGTTCGGCTTGGGGGTGACGACCTATCTCCTCTGCGGGACGATCGCTTTTGCGATTGCATTGGGGACGGTGGCGTACATCGGCGTCCACGCCGCACGTGAGAATCCCGTACATGCGCTGCGCTATGAGTAGGAAAGCTATAGAGGAGTGAGAGTTAGGATGCTATACAGTTACGTCGCAATTATCCCACCGAAAGATGGAGTCTCTTGCCGATCGCTCTTGCATACTTTTCTAGCGTTGATAGCCTAATATCCTCGGCGTGGTTTTCTATTCTTGAAATAGCAGATTTCTGGGTATCTAGCCTTTGCGCCACCTCTTCTTGGGTCAGGCCAGCTTCTTCCCGAGCCTGTCTGAGAAGAACACCGATCTTGAGTTCCAAGTAACCGGCTTCGTAATTCTCGGCAAATTCGGGATCTCTTGCTTTGCGTCTTGCGATGTACTTTTTCAAGTCGCTCATGGATTCTTCCTCCTGAAGTAATCTCGTTTTCTCTGTTCTGCCAGAACGCCAATAAGTTAACGAATATGTGAACCAAAACAAGCAGAACAACTTTGAACCGGCTTCGGGCCGTCGTCTGCCGATCCTTGCTGTAATACAGTCCAACTCTATAATTGGAGGGCCGATGTCTCCGAGTAATTGATGAAAGGAGAGCCGCAATGGTACCCTCGCAGCTCCAGTCGGCCGTTGTCGCTTCGGCCCTCGCCACTTCCGCAGCGCTTGCTGAAGAAAACGTAGTTTACTGGGTCTCGGCTCCGGTTCAGCCCGGGGAGACCGTGATGATGTGCGGCTTTTTCCCGCAGCCCGACGCCGTGAAAATTGCGGTGGAACGCCTTGCGGACGGAGATCCCGGCGAGCCTTCCGGTCAGTCGTGGCAGCCTCCCAAGCGCTTGTCCAGGACCGTCGAACCCCTCCAGACGAGCGAGACCGCTCTGATGTTCGAGCTGCCCGAGCACGATGCTCCCGGCGTGTATTACTACGCGGTGCATTCCGCTGCTGCCGCTGCGAGCTTCGGACGCCTCAACGTCCCTACGCCTTGGTGGACGCTCGGCGACGTCGTCGCTGCCGATACCCCTTTTGGCAAATGGCGCTTGGAGGACGGTGCTGCTTATGCTGGCAGTAGGCTGCGCATCCTTGGACGCTGCCTGAAGCTGGGGGAGAAAGAGCCAACTGTAGCCCTCCGGTCCGCGGACGGGCGCGTGACGCTGCTGCAACTAGAAAAAGCAGAGCCTTTCTCGCTCGCAGTGACGGTGCCGGAAGGGCTGGCCCTAGGCCGCTATGAGTTGTTTGTGCACAATGGGTACGGCGGACAGCACGCTTGGAGCGAACCACTCGACATTGCAATCCTGCACCGAGAGGAGGAAAACCAACTTCTGATAGATGTGGCTGATTTTGGGGCGAAGGGGGACGATGAGCAGGACGACACCGATGCGATCCAGTCGGCGCTGAAGGCGGCGGGCGAGCGCAGCGGGGCTGTCGTGCTAGTACCGCGGGGACGCTTCATCGTTAGCGAGAAGCTGGTAATTCCGCCGCACGTCACGCTCCGGGGTGCCGGGCGCGAGCTGACCGCCCTGTGCATGGCGGATACCGACGATCCGCCCGACGCTTGGATCGAAGGCTCTCACCACTTCGCCATCGAGGACCTTACCTTCTACTGCAACCACCACTACCACGTCATTTCCAATAACACTGCGGCGGCCGTCCACGCCCCGGCTGCTCCCATAGAGGACCCAGAGACCGCCGGCCACGTGCGCCTTGCTCGGGTGCGCGTGCGGGCCGACTCGTTCAGGGGGCACCTGTCGCCGGACAAGCAGGAGGAGCGCGCCCGCACCCCTGGGCCGCGCGACACCATCCGCCTGAGCGGCCCCGATATCCGCATAACGGACTGCGACGTGTACGGGTCCGAGCGCTCCATCTACCTCCACTACGTGGTCGGGGCTGTAGTAGAGAACAGCATCTTCTACAACGGGCGTTCGGGTTGGATGAATTTCAACGGCTGTGAAAACATCGTCTTTGAGCACAACCGCATCGTCGGTGCCGATTTGATGTCCACTGGTGGGGGATACGCGTGCTTTACCCGAGGGGTCTCCCGCAATATCTACACCGCCCACAACAGCTATGAGAACATGAACGGCTGGGACCGGGAGGCGTTTACCTCCGATGCCGGCGGCGGGGCGTACTTTGGCCCCGTGGCCGCGGTCGAGGGGGATTGGATCCTACTGGCGGACGACCCGAAGTGGCAGCATCGGCATTGGACCAACACTCTCGTCGCCGTCATCGCCGGACGCGGGCGCGGCCAGTACCGGTTTGTGAAGTCGTGGGACGGGAGGCGGGTGCAGCTCGATCGGCCGTTCGACGTTCCGCTAGACGAGACCTCGCGGGTCACGGTCACCATGACGCACCGGCGCTACATCTTCTACAACAATGAGACTCGCGACGCCGGCATCGCCATCCAGTTCTACGGCACTGCTACCGAACACATCGTGGCCAATAACCGCAGTTGGCGCGCCGATGGGTTCCGCGCTTATGGCTTCTCTTACACGGGAGGAGTCCAGCCCAACCTCTATCTCCAGTTCCTCGGCAATGAGATCCGCGAGGGCAACTGCTACCGCTACGATGACCCCTTGGTCTATCCGGCGCGCCTGAGCGTGGAAGGCACTCTGCCGAGCCTGCACTTTGGCTCTGTTTTGCGCAACAATCACCTCCACAACAATGCACAAATCGAGGTGGGCGTGGGTGCGGACAGCGATGGCGCAACGGAAAACGTGGTGGTCGAGGGCAACACGGTTGAGAACTCCGACCTCGGGATACTCGTGGACGCAGGATGCCGGAACGTGCTGCTGCGGCGGAACCGGACCGAGCGCTGTCTCGTGCCGCTGGTGGACAATCGGGCGCGGTAGAAGCGACTTTCGAGGTAATGAAATCCTCACTAGGACTTTTCTAGCCGCGTCGGTTTATTTTTTACGATCCTTGTAGCGGCGGCCCCGATCTTCGACGCGGCGCTCGCGCACTAATTCCATTACCGGGACGCTGTAGCCGCAACTAGTGCCGGTCCCTCTCCCAGAGCCCGCCGCAGGAAATCCACCCCACGCGGGATAGCACCTCTCAGCGAGAAGATTTGGTGTCCGCCTCCCTCGTAGATGAACGCCTCGAATTCGGGAGGCTCACGTCCCAGCGCTTCCATGGTCCGGATCAGGGAATGAGCTTGGCTGACGGCGACGGTTCCGTCAGCGTCGCCGTGGTGGAGCTGGACCGCGGGCAGGTCCTCGGCGAACAGAACCGAGGAGCGGCGCACCAGTTCGAGGCGAACTTCTGCGAGGTCGACTTCACCTCTCATGTAGGGCTGGATGAAGGTGGTATCGATGTGGGCGACCCCGGTCAGGTCGCGCGGAGAGCCCATGGCCGCCTCCCGCGCAATCTCCCGCACCCAGTCGTCGAAGAAGTCGGTGGGCCCGAACAAGGCCACGATGTTCTCGATGCGCTCGTCGCGGATCCCGGCCAGCAGGGCAACGCCTGCTCCTCGGCTGCCGCCGACGATGCTCAGGCCTTCGATCTTCGCCTGCGGCGTTATCTCCAATGCAACGTTGAGGAGCGCTAGGGCGTCGTCCACGTCGTAGTCCCAGTGACCGCCGGGGCCCGTCGAAACCCACTCCTGGTCCTCGTACTCGAGCGGTTCGCTGCGAAAGGACGGGATCACATAGACAAAATTGTCGCGCAGTTCGCCGAGGGCGAAGATCACGAGGGCGATTTCATCCACCTCAACGCCGCTGTCGCCCCCGTGCAGGTACATCAGGATGGGCAAGCTGCCCGGAGCCGCGGAGTCGGGGGTGAGGATCGCTCCGTAGTGGAGTACCTCCCCCACTCTGTGGGACACGATGCGCAGAGTTGCCGGGGTCTCGCTTAGAGGATACGACTCGGTGAGTTCGATGGTCACCTCGGCTGCGGAAATGTCGCGCCGGGCCCAGTCGGCGCGGACGGCCTCTACCTCGGCTGCGGTCGGAGGCGCAAAGAGGTCGTCGAGTTTGGCCTCCAGGTCGACTGCGTCGGCAACGGGCTCCACCGGATCGACGGCCTGATCGCATCCCGCCACCAGCCCAAGCAGCACAATCTGCAGTAACCTGCGTACACATCGAATGTCCAGACCACCTGTCCTCAAGACGACTCCTGGGTTTCTGCCCTGATATCAACCTGCCCTGAGCACCCTAATGTAAATACGTGCCCGCCGCAACCAGACCGTACTGGGAGTCCTGTCGCAGGACCCAAGGGAGTTGGCTTGATCTTGGTGTGGACATGAGCGCCTTGACAGAGAATCCCCAAAATCCCCTTTATGTTTTCTATATGTCTCACCATCGATCAGGTCGCGCACCGAGTAACTGCAAGCGCCAAAGCTCAAGGAGCAGCTATGGGAAGTGAAAAATTGTTTACAACGGCACCCTCACCTGAAAGCGAGGGAATACCTTCGCGGGCGATCCTGAATTTCCTGCAGCGGATCGACTCCGAGCGAATCTGCATGCACGGGTTCCTGCTGGTGCGTCACAACAAAATCGCGGCTGAGGGATACTGGGCCCCGTGGGCGGCGGAACGCAGGCACCGGATCTATTC
>JAPOYQ010000778.1:13831-15305 GCA_026706505.1 Gemmatimonadota bacterium | reverse complement strand
TCGCGGATCAATGCGGCGCGGAGTTTGCAACCCAAGCGAATCCCGATTACCGCGCCGAGCTTGCCAACAGCCCCGAGTTGCGGCACTGGCTCAATCAGGAAGTCGATCTACAGAGTACCGCGGATCTGCTGGTCGCCGATGCGACGCTGAGCGGAACTTGGATTGAGGATGTCGCTAGTTACGCAGCCGGCTACCAGTTCCGCTTACTCAATGCTAGCGGTGATCCCAACGACGAGGGCGACGTGACCATCAACCCCTGCCCAGTGGTAGGCGATGACGGGTGCTCAGCCGAGGATCGGTTCGGTCCCTATGCGTTCACCAATGTGAATCGGCCGTATGATGAATCGCAGACGGTGCATCGCTTCTTTGCCGAGATTCCTCTGAGCTTGGGATCGCGCTTTGACACCCAGCTCGCTGCCAACTACGAGTTCCACGATGTGGCGAGCAGTTTCGATCCCAAGTTTGGGTGGCGCTATCAGCTAGCGGAATCGCCGACCCAATCCGTGTTTTTGCGCGGCTCGGTGCAGACTACGTTTCGCACGCCGTCATTGGACGATGTAAATGAAAGTCCGCTTTCGACGCTCGAGTGGATCAATGAGACGGGTGCCTATCAAACAGTGGACCGATTCGGCAGCAAGGACCTCAAACCCGAACAGGCTTTTACCTATAATGCGGGTCTCGTCGTGGTCACCGAGGAGGGCTTTGATGCGACGTTTGACTACTGGAGCTACGATTTCAAGGACGTAATCGGGGCCATGCCGCATGGGGCTATTACTGCCTTATATGCCGATGAAGCCAATAAGGAGGCCCTGAAGCAGTTCATTGTCTGCCCGGATGGGGTAGGCACTGGTACATGCGCGGCCTCCGAACTTGAGCGGGTGCAAGTTGATATCGTCAATTGGCCAGGGGTCAAGACCTCGGGGATTGATTTGCATTTGGGCGGGAACACGGACGCCGGAGTTGGGAAAATTGCGCTCAGCTTGGATGCTACGTACACGCTGGAATACCAGGCGAAGGCCCTGACGCTCGGCAACTTGGTACTGCAAGAGGAGGCAGACGCGGCCGGCTACCTGAACTTTGGCAATCCCATTGCAACTTCGCTACCGAAGTTGAAGGGTCAAGTGTCGGCGGGCTATTACTGGGGAACCTACCGCCTCGTGAGTTTTCTGAACTACATCTCGTCGTACGAGGACCGGGGATCGATGAACTCCGATAATGCGGACATTAAAGAAACATTCGGTACTATTGACTCGTTCGTCACTTGGGATGTGAGCTTCCTGTGGGACTTGTCCGAGGGCGTCAATATCGCGCTGTCGGGGATGAACCTGCTCGACACGATGCCGCCGCTGGTGAACATCGAGCAAGCGTACGATGGCTTTACGCACGACCCCAAAGGACGGCGGTTGAAGCTGGCCTTATCCTGTAATTTTGGCGGGTGAAGCCGGACAGTAGCAGTTTAACGACACGGGGCCGT
>JAPOYQ010000778.1:0-13821 GCA_026706505.1 Gemmatimonadota bacterium | reverse complement strand
CAAACTGATATTGGACGGCCCCGTGTCATATTTGAGAGGGGACAGTAAGTCCACCTTCCTCCCTTACCCCTTCCTCCTCTACTTTTTGCTCTCTGGCGGATTGAGCAACAGATAGTTAATCGGATCCTCAGTGAATTCCGCATTGTGATTCAGACCGCAATCATCGGGAAAAGCCTTTTCACAACCGGTGTTGAACATCAGCGGTCCGCGATTTCTGTACCAGGAGATGCAGTGAACCGAGGCGATCATATGCCGCGGCCGATCCGAGCGATTCGGCACGCCTCTATGCCAGAGCCGCATATCCCTGATCAGCACGCTGCCCTTTTTCGCGCACCCGCTCACGGGGGGAGAAACCTTCCTTTGCGCCTCTTCGGTTTCCTCGTCGATTACCGTTTCCGGGAAGGGGTGCAGATGCGTGCCCGGCCACAGCTCCACTGCTCCGTTTTCTTCAGTCACATCGTGCGGAGATATATTCACCGCCACGCTGGCGGTGGGGTGGGGAGGTTCGTGACCCGGCCATAGATGAGGCCCGTCCCGGTGCAGCGGTTGGGTACCGCTGCCGGGACAATTGGTATTGCCGTTGTAAAAGTTGTTGAAGATTCCCTCGCCTAGGAGGGCGGTGTTGACCTGAATCACAAACGGATTGGCGACAATCTCGCGAAAAACAAAGGGAGCGAACGGAGGCGGTCCCTGTTGCAGGTGACCTTTGAGTTGTCCGGCTCCGCCCCACTGCTCCCGATCGATCAAGATCTTGGAATCCTGATCCATCTTCTCCCGGAGCATATCGAGCGGCTCATGTGGGACCGCGTTTTCGATGACGACATATCCGTCCCGCCTGATCGCCTCCACCACCTGTTTGAGACGTCTGGGACTCATGCGCCGAGATTCCGTTTCCTTCCTAGTAAGGGAAATAACCACCGGCTCTCTGCCTTTCTTCCCTATTAAGTTGTCTCTCATGTCATCCTCCGCCTTAGTTTCGATCTTCTGACTCGTTCTTTCAACTTTTTCGCTTCTTCCGTGTTTCTTTACAGCAGCGCCTCGGCTAGCTCGGTAAAATTTTCCACCTCCACATCGGGCCGGTACGGCGTTTCTTCATAGGGCAGGGTGTTGCGGTTGACAAAGGCACCCCTCATGCCGCAGGCCCGCGCCCCCAGCACGTCGAATGAATTGGCCGAAACCATCATGCACTGTCCCACTTCCAAGTCCAGCAAGGCCGCAGCCCGGCGATACACCCCAGGATGCGGCTTGAAGGCACCTACTTCTTCAACCGAGATAATGCGGTCGAAGTCCCAGCCAATGCGATTGGTCGCCAGATGGACCAAAAAGTCCGCCTCGCCGTTGGACAGGGCGACTAGGCGGTAGCGCCCCTGTAGCTTTTCGAGCGCCGCCCTCACGTCGGCGAAGGGGTTGAGGTGCTGCCAGGCTTCCATGAGTCGGGGGACATCCTCTTCGTCTGGGTCTATTCCCTCTAACGCCAAGACGTAAATCAAGGCTCGTCGCACCGTCTCCAGATAGCCGCTGTGCCCCAACAGGAGGATATTGTCCTGATATTGCTCTAGGCGCTGGCGCGCCCGCCATTGGTTCCACAGGTGCTCGGGCGGGACTGAAGACCCTTTATCGCGCAGATAGGACGCGATGGCCGGGGTCAGGCTGCCGCCTAAGTCGAGGACGGTGCCGAACAGGTCGAAAGTGAGGGCTTGTACTGCTGGAAATTTGGCCATTGATCCGCCTTTATAGGTTTTGAATACAGCCAGTGAGACCCGTTTGTGCATTTGTCTCGCTGTGTTTGTTGCGCGCTAAGCGATTGTGTAATTTACTCTATTCGCGAGCGGTAGAACAAGCATCGGAATAAAACGACTAGTAGCAATGTGCGGTATTGTTGGGTTGTACGTAAAAAAACACGATTTGGCCGACCAACTCGGCGCGCTGTTCGCCGAGATGCTGATATGCATGAGCGATCGCGGCCCCGATAGCGCGGGGTTGGCACTCTATGGCAATGAGCCGCCGGAGGGCTTTATAAAAGTTACCTTGCGGCACGCGGCCGACGACTACGATTGGCCGGGGTTGGCCGACCAACTCGGCACGCGCTTTAGCTGCGAGGCCAGTTTGCGCGTCAACGCCAACTACGCGGTTATCGCGGTGCGCGCCGACGCGGAGGCACTCGGGCGAGAGTTGGCTGGTTCAGATCCTGGCCTGACGGTGATGAGCATCGGCCGCAGCATTGAGATCCTCAAAGAAATTGGCGCGCCCGCTGAAATCGTCGATCGCTTTGGCGTGCGCAAGATGCGCGGCACGCACATCATCGGCCACACGCGCATGGCCACCGAGAGCGCGGTGACCACCGACGGCTCTCATCCCTTTTCCACCGGCATGGACCTCTGCTTAGTACACAACGGGTCGCTGAGCAATCACAACCGGCTGCGCACGCGCTTGGAGCGCGGGGGGATTGAGATTCGCACGGAAAACGACTCGGAAGTGGCCGCTGGCTACTTGATGTGGCGGATGCAGCAGGGGGATACCTTGCAAGCGGCCCTGCAAACGGCGCTCGACGATCTCGACGGTTTCTATACTTTTGCCATTGGCACGATCGATGGTTTCGCAGTCTTGCGCGATCCGATTGCTTGCAAGCCAGCGGTGTTGGCCGAGACGGATGAGTACGTGGCGATGGCCAGCGAGTTCCAAGCGCTATCGAGCTTGCCGGGGATCGACGACGCGGAGGTATGGGAGCCCAAGCCGGCGCGGGTGTACACTTGGGGAGGAGCCGATTGATGGGCGCAGAGGTTTTCGACTTGGCGACCGGGGAGTTGCGCCAGCTCAACCAGCGTCTGCACGATCTGAATGAGGAGACGGCCAAGACGCCGTGGCGGATTTTACATCCTCGGGGCGCGCACGCAGTAGCCGCCGGAGTCGATGTGCCGGTGGAAATCGATATCGAAGGCCACGTTGGTTACTATTGCGCTGGCATGAATCAGCGCGCTCACATCACCGTCCACGGGATGGTCGGGGTCGGGGTGGCCGAGAACATGATGTCGGGGCTGGTGAGAGTGAAAGGCCACGCCAGCCAATGCGCTGGGGCCACCGGGCACGGCGGCCTGTTGGTCATTGAGGGCGACGCGTCGAGCCGCTGCGGGATTTCGATGAAGGGGATCGATATTGTGGTTGGCGGCTCGGTCGGCCACAGCAGTTGCTTTATGGCCCAAGCTGGCAACCTAGTCGTCTGCGGCGATGCCGACGAGGCGTTGGGCGACTCGCTGTACGAGGCGCGGATTTTCGTGCGCGGCCGGGTCGCGGGCTTGGGGGCCGACTGCGTTGAAAAGCCCATGCGCGACGAGCATTTGAGTGCGTTGGCCGAGCTGCTGGAACGAGCCGAGTTGCCCGATGTGCGGCCCGAAGAGTTCCGCCGCTACGGGTCGGCGCGCCAGCTTTACAACTTCAAGGTAGATAACGCATCCCAGTACTAGACGCTTATGATGCAATCACACTACAGCCCAGAGGGCCTGCGCGAATCGGCGACCTTTGGCCGCGACGTGATCTACGAGATCCAGCGCGCTGCGCAGACCGGGATCTACGATATCCGCGGCTGGGGGGCCAAGCGCCGGGTGCCCCATTTTGACGACTTGGTCTTTTTGGGCGCGAGCATGTCGCGCTATCCGCTGGAAGGCTACCGCGAGCGCTGCGACACCGATGTGGTGCTGGGCACGCGCTACGCCAAAAACCCGATCCACCTCGATATCCCCGTCACCATCGCGGGGATGAGCTTTGGCTCGCTGTCGGCGCAGGCCAAAGAGGCGCTCGGCCGCGGTGCCAGCGAAGTGGGCACGAGCACCACGACTGGCGATGGCGGGATGACGGCGGAGGAGCGCGAACAGTCGCGGATTTTGGTGTACCAGCTTTTGCCTTCGCGCTACGGCATGAATCCCGACGACCTGCGCAAGGCTGACGCTATTGAGGTGGTACTCGGGCAGGGGGCCAAGCCCGGCGGCGGCGGAATGCTGTTGGGCCAGAAGATCAGCGACCGCGTCGCCCAGATGCGGACCTTGCCCAAGGACATCGACCAGCGCTCGGCCTGCCGCCATCCCGATTGGACCGGCCCGGACGATCTGGCGATCAAAATAGTCGAACTGCGCGAGATTACCGACTGGCAGGTGCCGATCTACGTCAAGATCGGCGCGACGCGGACCTACTACGACACGCTTCTAGCGATCAAGGCCGGGGCCGACGCGGTGGTGCTCGACGGGATGCAGGGCGGCACGGGTGCGACCCAGGAGGTGTTTATCGAGCACGTGGGAATCCCGACTTTGCCAGCCGTGCGCCAAGCCGTGGAAGCGCTCGACGAGTTGGACATGCATCGCAAGGTACAGCTCGTTGTGTCTGGCGGCATCCGCAGCGGCGCGGATGTGGCCAAGGCCCTGGCGATGGGGGCGGATGCCTGTTCGATTGGCACGGCCGCGCTGATTGCATTGGGCGACAACAGTCCGCATTTGGACCCCGAGTACCGCAAAATTGGCTCGGCGGCTGGCTTTTACGACGACTTGCAAGACGGCGAAGATCCGGCCGGCATCTCGACCCAGAGCGACACATTGGCCCAGCGTCTCGACCCGGTGGTCGGTGGCCGACAGCTCGCCAACTATTTGCGGGTGATGACCATGGAGTGCCAGACCATTGCCCGCGCCTGCGGCAAATCGCACGTTCACAATCTGGAGCCAGAGGACTTGGCGGCGCTGACCATTGAGGCGGCGGCCATGGCTAAGATTCCCTTGGCCGGGACGGATTGGATTCCTGGAAACACGCCAACTAAAGGAGCTTGTTGTGACTGAACGCACTGAGATCAAAGAACGCCTCGCCCAAGAGGGCATTGAATTCCTACTCGTCCAATTCGTCGATATGACCGGCGCGCCCAAAGTGAAGATGGTGCCGGTGACGTCGCTCGATGACGCGCTTGACGAAGGCGCGGGTTTTGCCGGCGCGTCTATTTGGGGTTTGGGACAG
Organism: Gemmatimonadota bacterium; assembly: GCA_026706505.1. The sequence continues at coordinate 8,832 of JAPOYQ010000778.1, read as the reverse complement.
GGGCCGCACTCGCACGACATGCTGGCGCGGATTGACCTCAATTCGTACGCGCGGCTGTCTTGGCAGCCGAACACCGTGCGCTTTGCCAGCGACCTGTTCGTCGATGGGGAGTCCTATCCCTATTGCTCGCGCACCAACCTCCAGCGGGTGCTCGCCGACGCCGCGCAACAGGGCTACGTCTTCAATGTGGGTATGGAACCGGAGCACTTTCTCCTCGCGCGCGATGAAGACGGCTCGATCCGGCCTTGGGACCCAGACGGGGTGGACTCGCTGGCCAAGCCCTGCTACGACTTCCGCTCCATGTCGCCGGCGATGGCGTACTTGCAGGAGTTGACGCTGTCGCTCAACAGCTTGGGTTGGGGCGTGTACCAGTGCGACCACGAGGACGCCAACGGTCAGTTCGAGGTCAACTTCGACTATGCCGACGCGCTGACGACGTCGGACCGCATCATCTTCTTTAAGATGGCCACCTCGCAGATTGCCAAGAAATACGGCGCGATTGCGTCGCACATGCCCAAGCCGTTTGCCGACCGCACGGGCAGCGGCTTGCACGCGCACTACCATTTGGCCGACCCTGAGTCGGGGGAAAATCTCTTCTTGGACGAAGGAGACAAGCGGGGCTTGGGTTGCTCAGAGTTGGCCTATCACTTCCTCGGCGGCATTTTGCACCACGCGCGTGCGCTGTGCGCGGTCTCCAGCCCGACGGTGAACTGCTACAAGCGCCTGCAACTCGGTGCTGGAATCTATTCGAGCCGTTCGGGTTTTACTTGGACGCCGGCATTTATCACCTATGGCGACAACAACCGCACGCAGATGATCCGCACGGCCGGCGAGGGACATTTTGAAGACCGCACGATCAGCGCCGCAGCCAATCCCTATCTGGCCCTGGCCGCCTATCTGGTCGCCGGGCTCGACGGCATTGAGCGAGGCTTAGAGTCGGGCGAGCCCAATCTGGGCAATATGTACGAGCGCCCCCTCGACGAGATCCAGGCGGAAGGGATACAGGTTTTGCCGCAATCGCTGGCCGAGGCGCTCGACGAACTGGGCGCGGACGAAGTGGTGCAGAGCGCGCTAGGCCCCATCGCCGACGAATTCCTCAAAATAAAAGCCGACGAGTGGGCCGAGTACGACAGCCAAGTCAGCCGCTGGGAGATCGACCGGTATTTGACCTCGTGCTGAGGCCATGCCTTACCGGTTGCTCAAATACGGCCTCGAGAAGGATTACTCCGAGCCGCGCATGTTCCGCTCGCCCGAGCGGTTGCGCGACAGCTATGAAGTAGTGATCATCGGCGGCGGTGGTCACGGGCTGGCCGCGGCGCACTATCTCGCCCACGAGCACGGCATCCGCGATGTGGCCGTGCTAGAGCAGCGCTATATCGGCCACGGTGGCACCGGCCGCAATACGGCGATCATCCGCTCGAATTACCTGACGGAAGAGGGTGCGCGCTTTTACCAATTCAGCGTGGATCTGTACCGCGATTTGTCGCGGAAGCTCGACTACAACCTGTTCTACTCCGAGCGCGGTCACTTCACCTTGGCGCACACGCCGGCCGCGCTGCGCACCCAGCGCTGGCGCGCCGAGGTCAACAAGCATCTCGGCATTGATTCCGAGGTCGTCGGCCCGGAGTTCATTAAGAAAACTATCCCCCAGATCGACCTGAGTTGCGGCGGGCACCAGCCGCCCATCGTCGGCGCGCTCTACCACCCGCCAGGGGCCATTGCCCGCCATGACGCTGTGGCGTGGGCCTATGCGCGCGGGGCGGACAGCAAGGGCGTTGAAATCCACCAGCAGACCAGTGTCACCGACGTTGAAGTCGAGGACGGCCAAGTCGCGGGCGTGCATACGGACCGCGGTTTTATCCAGACGCGCAAGGTGCTCAGCGCCGTAGCGGGCTGGACGCCGCAGATACAGCGGATGGTCGGCTTGCGCTCGCCGCTGGTGGTGCATCCGCTGCAGGCGTTTGTCACCGAGCCGTTCAAGCCGTGGCTCGACGCGATTGTCGTATCGGCCAGCCTGCACACGTACGTCAGCCAATCTTCGCGCGGCGAGTTGGTCGCTGGCGCGTCTTTGGATCCCTACGAGCTGACGTCCATGCGTTCGACGCTCGACTTTGCCGAGGGGTTGGCCGGGCACATGCTCGACCTCTTCCCTTGCTTGAGCGACGCCAAGGTGCTGCGTCAGTGGGCTGGGTTGTGCGACATGACCCCGGATTTCTCGCCGATCATGGGCACGACGCCGATTGCGGGTTTTTACATCGACGCGGGTTGGGGCACTTGGGGCTTTAAGGCCTCGCCGGTCTGCGGCTACACCATGGCCCACACCATTGCCCACGACGAGGATCATCCGCTGATCCGCGCTTTTAATCTGTCGCGCTTTGACGCGTTTGAGTTGGTCGGCGAGAAGGGAGCGGCGTCTGTTGGCCACTAGCCACGCAAGGGGACGGCTGTGAAAATCCTCACCTGTCCAATCAACGGGCCGCGCCCGCTCTCAGAATTCGTCTTCGGCGGCGAGGTGCGCCCCATGCCCGATCCTAAGAAAGCGGATGACGCTGAGTGGGCCGACTACGTGTTCAACCGCTCCGGCGAGCCGGGCCTCCAGCGCGAGTGGTGGTACCATAGCGCCAGCAGCACTTGGTTTATCGCCGAGCGCGACACGGTTAGCGACGAGATCGTCCGCACCTATTTGTGGGGTGAGGAGGACCAAGCGTGAAGCGCCGCCTGTCCGCACAGCCTGGGGAGTGGATCGACCGGACGCAGCCGCTTGAATTCCGCTTTGAGGGGGAGGCGTTCAGCGGCTTTGCCGGCGATGTGATCGCCAGTGCGCTGTTGGCCAATGGCGTGCAGACGATGGGGCGCAGCTTCAAGTACCACCGGCCGCGCGGGGCGTACAGCTTGGCCGGGCACGATGCCAACGCGCTGTTTACAGACGGCGAGCGCACGCATCTGCGCGGCGACTGCGAGCCGTTGGCTGCGGGCATGGATCTGCGGGCCGTCAACACCATCGGCGGGCTGAAAGGCGATCTGCTCAAGTGGCTGGAGATTTTGGGCCGCTTCATGCCGGTGGGTTTTTACTACAAGACATTTCACCGCCCTCGGTGGCTTTTCCCATTTCACGAGCGGATCATTCGCCAGATCGCGGGCTTGGGCCAGATCAACCGCGACCAAGTGGCCACGGCTAGCCCCAAGGAATACGCTTGGTGCGACGTGCTGGTTGTGGGCGGTGGCGCGGCTGGGTTGGAGGCGGCAAGGGCTGCGGGAGAAGCTGGTGCCCGCGTTTTGCTGGTCGAGGAACAGGAGCGTCTGGGGGGAAGTTGGGTGTGGCAGCACGGTGGGAACTGCGACGAACTGGTTGAGGTGCTAGCTGGCCTGCCCCAGGTCGAGATCCGCTGTCGGACGGTGGCCGGTGGCCACTACGCCGACGGATGGGTCGCCCTGTTCGACGCGGTGCGGATGACTAAGGTGCGCGCCGCAGCCGTCGTGTATGCCAACGGCGCGATCGAGCAGCCCGCGGTCTTTGGGCACAACGACCTGCCGGGCGTGCTGCTCGGGTCGGCTGCTCAGCGGTTGGTGAAGTTGTACGCGGTTAAACCTTGCGACCGCATGGTGATGCTAGCGGCCAATAGCGATGCGTATGGAGTGGCGCTGGACATGCTCGACGCGGGGGTCGAGGTGGCGGCTATTGCTGATTTGCGTCCCGATGCGGCACTACCGGCCCTAGCGGAAAAAATCGCTGCCGCCGGGGTGCCGATCCACAGTGGCCATGCGATCTATGCGGCGTTGCCGAATAGCCAGAAGAATGGCCTGCGCGGCGCAGTGGTGGCCCCGCTAGCCGCAGACGGCACCATAGATGCCCAGCGCGGCACCGAGATCTCCTGCGACGGCCTTGTCGCGTCGGTTGGCTGGATGCCCAATGCCGCGCTGCCCAGCCAAGCGGGGGTGCAATTCGCGTACGACGAGGCGCTGGAGCAACTCGCGCCACAATCGTGTCCAGACGGGGTCTTTGTCGCTGGGCGCGTTCGCGGGGTGTACGACCTAGACACACAGCGGGAAGACGGGCGGGTCGCCGGGCTTAGGGCTGCGCACTACGCTGGCCACGGCGACGGGGAAGTGCCCGCGCCTCCGCTGCCTGGGCGAGAAGCCCCCAGCCACAGCTATCCGATTTTCTCCCATCCGAGCAAAAAGAATTTCGTGGATTTCGACGAGGATTTGCACTTGGCGGATTTTGTCAATGCACACCAAGAGGGCTACGACAGCGTCGAACTGCTCAAGCGCTACAGCACCGTGGGGATGGGGCCGAGCCAAGGCAAGCTGTCCAACATGAACGCGATGCGGATCTTGGCCAAACTCAACGGCGACACCATCGCTGCGACCGGCTCGACGACCGCCCGTCCGTTCTACCAGCCGGTGCCGTTAGGTCATTTGGCCGGTCGGCGCTTCCACCCGATGCGTCGGACGCCGATCCACGATTGGCATTGCGAGCACGGTGCGGTCTTTGCCCACGCTGGCGACTGGTATCGGCCCGAATACTATGCTCGCGGCGATGCCAGTCGCGACGAGCGCATTGTGCAGGAGGCGCAGCAGGTGCGGGCTGGGCTGGGGATTATTGACGTGAGTACGCTGGGCAAAGTGCAGGTCAGCGGCCCGGACGCTGTCGAGCTACTCGAACGTCTCTATACCGGCCGTTTTAAGAAGCTGGCGGTCGGCCGCTGTCGCTATGGCGTGGCGCTCGACGAGAGCGGGGTCGTGATTGAGGACGGGGTGATTGCGCGGTTGGCCGAAGACCGCTTCTATGCAACCACGACTAGCAGCGGCGCGGCGGCCTTTTACCGCGAGATGCTGCGCTGGGCCGCAATCTGGGGCTTGGACGTGACCTTGAGCAATGTCACGGGTCAACTGGCGGCGTTCAATTTAGCTGGCCCGGAAAGCCGCGACGCGCTGGCGGCGTTGACGAACATCGACTTGAGGTCGGGGCCTTTCTCCTATCTGCGAGTGCGCGAGGGCGAGGTAGCCGGGGTGCGGGCGCTGGTGATGAGGGTGGGTTTTGTCGGCGAACTGGGGTACGAGATCCATGTGCCGGCTTGGGAAGGGGAGCACGTGTGGCGGACGCTGGTGGAGGCCGGTGCGCGGCCCTTTGGGGTGGAGGCGCAGCGCCTGTTGCGCTTGGAAAAAGGGCACCTGATTGTCGGCCATGACACGGATGCGCTGACGTATCCCCAAGAGGCGGGGTTGGCGTGGGCCATTGGCAAGAACAAGCGCTTCTTCGTCGGCCAGCGCAGCCTGCAAATCTACGCCGCGCGCCCAGTTCGGCGCACGCTCGTCGGCGTGCGGTGGCCCGCTAATTTTGTCGGCAAGCTACCCGAGGAGTGCAACTTGATCATGCGGGAGGGATGGATCGCCGGCCGCGTGACCAGCATCGCCCCGGTCTCGACGCTGGGTTATCCGTTGGGTTTGGCCTTTGTCGAAGCGGATATGGCTGCGCCCGGCACGCGGGTAGAAGTGCGCTTGGACGATGGTTCGACGAGTGTGGCGGAGGTTACTGCGCTGCCTTTTTACGACCCCGAGGACGAGCGGCAGAAGCTGTGAGAGGCTAGATCTCGCTCGACATTGGTACGCTGCGTCCACAAAAAGTAAAGGTTCTGTCGTTAGTCAGTACAACTGGTCCTCTCAAAATGCCTTCTTCGCACTCAGGCCCCAGTGCCCCTCTTGGCGATCCAGTCTGCGGGTGTATTCTACATTGAGATAATCGAGCAGGGTCAGCGATAGGCCGAGCTCGTGGTGGAGGGGTGTAGGTGGATCCTCGGCATGTTCCCAAACTCGGCCCGCGGCCCCGTGCAGTGCCCAGCCCAATCCCCAGCGCTGGGCACGCCACCCTAGCCCCAACCGCTCGAAGAGGCCAGTTCGCCAGCGCTGTTCCCAGAAAAATCCCGCGTAGTGCCGACCTGTGTATGGACGGTTGCGCAGGGTTTTAAATGCGCCAAAGGGGGCGACGATCACCAGACCAGCATCTAGGGTCCCGTGGCGCTGAATCGGCACCTGACCAAGACCCGCACCGGCCTGGAGCCGATAGTTGGACTCGGCCGGCCAGAGTCTGCCCCGCGCTAGTTCGACGTGCCAGTCGAGCCGGGCATCTAGGCGAGCAAAACGGGCAAAGCTCCCCATCCATTCGTCGCTGTACTCGGCTGAGAGCCGGGTGCGATGCCACGTCTTGGGGTCGAGTCCCCCTAGGTCGAGTGCCAGTTCCAGCGAGGTCATGCGCCCCGCGCGGATCGGGGGATTATCCCTGTAGGTCAGGTTCCGGTCCGCGCAGAGGTGCTTATAGACATAACTGCTGTTGGACTGCGTGTTGCAGAAGCTGAAGTCTGTCTCTTTGCGCAAGCTGCGGTGCTGCTCCCGATTGAACGCCAGCGTCAGGACGCTGTGCTGCGCCAAGCGATAGCCCGCCTCGGCGCGCCAGCGGGTCCGCCAGTAGAAGTCGAAGTAGTCATCGAGACTGAGCAGAAAGGGATAGCTGTTGTCGGCGAGTGTATAGAGCGACGAAGGATAGCGCGGAACCGTGCCGCGTTGGTAGTACAGGCCCGTGAAGATGCGGCCATCCGCACCCCAGATGCGCTTTGACCCCACGCCGGCAAAGAAGCGCTCGTGCCCGGTGTTGTAGCCCCCATTGAAGTAAATCCCCGTGCGCTGGCCGAGCAGGTTGGTACCGCGCCAGCGCGCGCCGAAATGCAGCGCATCGACGCGGTTGACCCACAATTCCGGCGTGAGCTTGCCCCTGACCGCTGCTGGGATTTCTACTACGTGCTGGCCGAAGAACGTCAGGCTCGTGTCGAGGTGGATCCCGGTCGCCCCGGCGACGACATAGCGCAAGAGCTCGTCGTTGATCAAGCTTTTTCGCGCCAGCGGATCCTCCTTGATCGCAGCGGGCACCTCTTCGCCCACCCGCTGTTCGTGGAGCCGGTAGAGTGCGGCGACCGCTTGCTCGGCCAGCGGCTTGAACCCTTGTTGCAAGTCCGCAACAGCCTGCACTTCTCGGCGGGTCAAGGGCCGCTCCGCTCGCCGTTTGTCTAGAAACTTGTCCCAGGTCGGCGAGTGCGGCTCGACCAAGAGCGCTTGTTTTACGGCGAACGCATAATCGACCGACGGCGCGTCGAACTCATAGCCTTTGAGCCAGGTCCAACCGCGCAACCGCGCCTGCGGCGTGGGCGCGCTGCGGAGGCGACGGATGCGTTCGCCGCCGGTTGTTGTGCCCAACCGCCCTTCGATCTCGTATTCGGTCTCTACCGGCAACCAAGCTCCATGCGCGAAGTGGGCAAAGTGCTGCCGAAGCCGGTAGCCAAGCCCGTTCTCCGTCGCGAAACCGGCCGGATGCAGTCGGCGGTTTGGCCAAAGCTGTGCCTCCACTAGGGCATACTCGCCGTCTTGGACGACCAGCGCGCCCGTCCATCCGGCCAAGGCATTGGTTTTTGGCTGTATCGAGATGAAGTAGTGATTGTCCTTGTGGCCGACCAGTTGGAAAGAGTAGTGCTCCAGTGCCTGCGGGTGCGTCGGCCCTGTGAAAATCTGCCCGTGGAGCGCGATTTCGTCGTCGTAGAGGTTGAACAGATACTTCGACGCTGCAAAGACCTGCATTGAAGCGCTCACGTTGGCCGTGTGCTTTTTGGCCTTTAACTGTTCGCGCAGTCCTTTGTCTCGATCCCGATACAGCTCGGCTAGGCTCTCGCGGATCGCCGCGATGTACTGATTGCTGTAGAGGATCTGCCGCGTATGCGCCTCGACCCGGTAGCGATGCGCAAGCGGTGCCCACGCGCGTTTGCGGCGGATCACTTCGCGCATGATGCGCACCGCTGGGTCGCCGCCGTTGATAATCAGGCCTTCGATCTCGAAGGGTATCGGCTGCAAACGGAATTCCAGAGGGCCGGCCTCAGCCACCAGCAACTCGGCGGGCGCATATCCTATGTGCGTCGCCCGGAGCGTCACCGGCAACGCATCTACCACCAGCCGAAAGGCCCCCTTGCCATCGCCGATAGTTCCCCACGCTTGGCCCACCACCTCGATGTTGGCCCGCGGCAGGGCTTCTCCAGTCTCCGCATCGAGCACTACGCCCTGTACCACGACCTCGGCCTGAGAATCAGCCGCGCAGTATCCCAAGAGAAAGAAGGCGAACCAGACTATTACTATTGGCGGAAACATACGTTGGAATGACTAAACAGTATAGGCAAAGGTTCCAAACGCGCACTCCCTATTTGCCTCTCTCTTCCGCCCTTCCTATCCTTACCCAAACCCATCCTCGCCGCGCTGTATTGCTCTTCTTTAGCTACTGCGCCGATCCCCTCGCCGCCGACCGAAGCCCCGACCCCAACTCCCGATGTACGGTAAGAGACCTTCGCGGAATGTCCACGTAGTCGGGGCCTTGGTGGCGTATCAGGCGTTGTTGGGGCGGCGCTAGGAAAGGACTGGTCTTGCTCCGACAAATACCGGCTGTCTATCGCCAGCGCGTAGTGCGCCGCGACCAGACCACGGGCCGGGGTGCTACGGGACGCGCGCTGCTCACCGGCGGCCTCATGGCAGCCCTCATTGCCATCGGCGTGCCCTATGGGGGCATGGTGATGCAAGGGTCGCGGCTAGGGCTTTCGTCGGCGACGCCAGCGGCGTTTTTCTTGTTGTTCGCGCTGCTGCTGACCGTGCAGGTGGGCTTGGGGGCTGTGCGGCGGGAGTGGGCGTTTGGCCGCGGCGAGTTGCTGACAATCTTTGCGATGATGGCGGTGGCCACGGCTATTCCCACGCGCGGCGTGGTGGGGATGCTGCTGCCGATGATCACCGGCACCTTCTACTACG
>JAPOYQ010000264.1 GCA_026706505.1 Gemmatimonadota bacterium | reverse complement strand
AAGAGTCGGCGGTCGGGCGAGTGGGCGCAGGTGGCGGTGGGGCGGCACGGCCTTACGGTGGGCGCGCCGCTGTCTTTTCTCGATCACCATTTGCGTTGGGGCGGCTCGTTGGTCGGTCTGCGGGTGCGAGATGCTACGGATGCGTTGCACCGGCTCGGTGGGATGTTTGCCAGTAGCGCCATTGCTGGGGCGGAGACGGCCACCGATGGAATGCAGCGGATTGAGGAGATGTCCGACGCGGACGTGGCGGAGGTGCAGGAGTCGGCGGAGCTGTTCGATGGGGTGGAGGAGACGACCGCTGACCTGCGCGGCTTGCTCGACTTTCTGTGTGGCTGGCGTTGGCTGACGGCGGGCATGAAGAGGGATGAACGTGCTGAATTTGAGGGGCCGCTGGTTGCTACGCTCGGCCAGCATACGGCGAATGCTTACGAACTTTTGGCACAAGGGCCAGCGGAGAACATTTCCGACTTTGCCAAGCTGTGGCACGAGGCCACGTCCATTGCCAATCGCGAGGACTTCTTGCATTGGGAGGTGGCCTTTCCGGGGGTGTGGCATAGGTGGCAAGAAAGCCGACCGCAAGGTGGATTTGACGCGGTTATTGGCAATCCGCCGTGGGATCGGATCAAGCTGCAAGAAGTCGAGTGGTTTGCAACTCGTGATATAGAACTCGCTCTGGCACCGACGGCGGCTGCGCGACGAAAGGGCATTCAGCAGTTGCGCAAACAGGGAGCGTCTCTTGCGGCTGAGTTCGACGCGGCCAAAGCGCAGGCCGAGAGCCTGAGTCAAGTGGTGCGCTCCGGTGGCGATTATCCGTTGCTCAGCGGCGGCGACATCAACTTGTATTCGCTGTTCGTCGAGCGGTCTATGAGCCTGATTAAGCCGGATGGTTTTGTCGGCTTGCTGACGCCATCGGGCATTTACGCCGACAAGACGGCGGCCCGATTTTTCAAGTCCGTTTCGACTAGCGGACGAGTGGGCGGTCTGTTCGATTTTGAGAACAAGAAAATCTTCTTCAAGGACGTGCACACTTCTTTCAAATTCTGCTCTCTCATCTTGGGCGGCGAGGAGCGACAATTTGATCAGGCCGAATGCGCTTTCTTCCTGCACGACACGAAAACGGTCCATGACGAAGACCGCTGCTTTCCGTTGACACCGGACGACTTCGTCCGCGTGAATCCGAATACTGGCACTGCGCCTGTCTTTCGCAGTCGGAGGGACGCGGAGATTACGAGACGCATCTATGAGCGACATCCGGTGTTGGTGGATCGCTCGCAAGGCGAAGAGAAGCGCGTGTGGCCGGTGCGTCACCTGCGACAATTTGATATGACGAACGATTCACATCTGTTCCGCACTGCTGAACAACTTGAAGCCGACGGTTTTTACCCGGTCGCTGCTAACCGATGGAAGAAAGGAGAGGAACTATATCTACCCCTTTATCAAGGCCTCATGGTAGGAAACTTTGATCATCGAGCAAGTTCAGTCTCTATTAATGCCGAGAATGTACACAATCCATATTTGAGCAAACGCACTAACAGTCAAATGCACGCGGATCCGAGTTTCTTGCCAAATGTTGTGCATTGGGTTCCTGCGGAAAGGGTATCTCAAGCATTTCCACAATCGTTGGGATGGACATTGGTCTATCGGCGCATTACACGACCTACAGATGCACGTACAACCATCGCCACGATTATTCCTTGGAATGGTGTTAGCTATACGCTTCCGATGCTATTGCCAACTGAGGACAACTTCCCAGCTATAGCTGCGGCTGGCTTGCTCTCCACACTTACCAGCTTCTGTTTCGATTATGTCTCTCGGCAGAAGTTGCAGGGTGCAAGCATGAGCCTTACTTCACTTGAACAACTCCCCGTCATCGCCCCCGCTGACTATGACCGCTCCTTCGGTGCAACGACCGCCCGCGACCTCGCCCACGATCACGTCCTCCGCCTCACGTACACCGCCTACGACATGGCCCCCTTCGCCTACGACCTCGGCTACGATGGCGAGCCCTTCATCTGGGACGAAGAGGAACGCCGCCACCTCCGCGCCCGCCTCGACGCGCTCTACTTCCACCTCTACGGTCTGTCGCGGGATGACGCCGGATACGTGCTCGACACCTTCCCCATCGTCCGCCGCGAAGACGAAACCACCTGCGGAACATACCGCACCCGCGATATGACGCTGGCGTATATGAATGCGCTGGCAGCGGGGGATACGGAAGCGGTGGTGGCGGTGTAGATTGGCGAAGTGCGACGCTTGACAGGGTTCGGGCGGTCTGAGACGTTAAACGTGACAGGTTTTTGGGACGGGGCAGTATCCATTCAACAGCTTCACCGAAGAGTGAACGCGGATTCCTGCAATAATGCCTATAATTCATAGCTATATGGAGTCCGTAGCATGGATATCGGATTTATATGGGACGAAGACAAATACCAAGAGGTCCAAAAGAAACACCAAGTCCAGTTTTATGAGGCCGTTTCCGCATTTGACGATCCAGGCGGATACGAAGCCTCGGACCCGGCAGGACATGAAGATCGGTGGATTCGGATAGGGGCAACCGCCAGCGGTCGGGTATTAGCCATAATTTGCTCCGAAGAAGATTTACCACTCTACCGTTTGATCACCGCATTTGATGCAGAAGGAAGATGGCTCGATGAATACTACACAAGAGACAGAATTTGATTATCAAAAGCATATGAAAGAAAGCTCACGAGGGCCGAGTGAAATTAATCGTGGAACAAAGGCGCGTGAAAAACGACGTGAGGCTGCCAAGGCACGGATTTCTCAAAACGGTCAGTTAAGTAGAGTTTTGGAAAAAGTTCAGGAGATAGTGGAAAAATCGGCTGATGGCGACTACATCTATCGTGGAGAACCAGAGCACTATGAGAAAGTGTCTTCAAGTCTTTATCGAAAATACTCCGATATTGATACTGAGCATTTTGATATTGAGATTATACAGAACGAAATTCTAGAAGCAGCCAAAAGATATACTAGCGAAACCGATGACTTTGAAATACTGACCGAACTCCAACACTACGGCGGTGCAACTAACCTAATCGACTTTACCACTGATTACCTTATAGCCATCTTCTTCGCCTGCGAGGGCTCTGACTTTCTATATAAAGATGGCAGGGTCATCTTGTTAAGAAAAACTATGGAGATAAACAGACAGATTGAGAGTCCTCAGAATCCAAAAAACCGCGTCATAGCCCAGAAGAGTATATTCGTTCGTCCACCTTATGGCTTTATTGAACCAGATCACATAATCAGTATTCCAAAATATCTTAAATCTCCTATTCTAGACTATTTACTAAAGTACCACGGTATATCTACGGAGACCATATACAACGATCTCCATGGCTTTATCAGGTATCAGAATGTTCATCAAAGTGCCTCTGCGGAGTTTTATGCCGGTTTTACTTACCAAAATGAACAGAATTGCCTGAAAGCCATCGAACATTACAGCAAAGCTATTGAACTCAATCCGAGATTGGTCGGGGTCTATAACAATCGCGGCGCTGCTTACGATAGCAACGGCGAGCTTGACCGTGCTATTGCAGACTACGACAAGGCGATAGAACTAAACCCAGAGTTTGCCAGAGCCTATTACAATCGCGGCGTTGCTTATAGTAGAAAAGGTGAGCTTGACTGGGCTATTAAAGACTATGATAAGGCGATAGAATTAAATCCAAAGGATGCCGATGCCTATAACAATCGTGGTGCTGCTTACAGTATCAATGGCGAGTTTGACTGGGCTATTAAAGACTATGATAAGGCAATAGACCTAAACATAGAGCACACCGAGGTCTATTGCAATCGCGGCATGTCTTGGCTGTCCTTGCAAAATTGGCAAAAAGCTAAATCCGACCTGACCTTTGCCAAAAGTATAGGTATGGATATTATCACGGCATTTCGTAACATTTACGGAACCGTTGATGAATTTGAGAAAAAAAATGGTATTAAATTGCCGAAGGACATAGCGGCCATGCTGAGGCCATAAAGCGATGAAGAGAACATTGACCATCGACTACAGCGATGAAGTCCTACTCGCCCTCGGATGTTCACCTGAGCAGTTCAACGAAGAGGCCAAGCTCCTCATCGCCGTCAAGCTCTACGAGTTGGGCCGATTGTCCTCGGGAGCAGCAGCCAAGCTAGCCGGCATTCCCAAGCCATTGTTCCTGACGAAGTTAGCCGACTACGGCGTCGATGCCTTCCACCTGACCGAGGAAGACCTCCAACAAGACTTGGCCAGTGCCCGACGTCATCTGTAATACTTCTTCTCGCCGCCAGTGCCTGCACCAAGCCGACGTGTTGGAACGTAGATGACATTGACTTAGTTCAAGATTCAGCGGTACATTTCGTCAGTTCAAAATTTTCGCCATCGAAAGAAGGTGCTAACACTATGTCCCAAAAACGACTCGACGATCGTCTGCATCTCCCGAGTCTGTCGCTAAAGGGGTTTCGAGGGATCAAGGAGCTTTCCATTGAGCAATTGGGCCGCGTGACGCTGCTAACGGGCAAGAATAGCGTCGGCAAGACGACCGTTTTAGATGCCGTCCAAGTCTATGCGGTGCGCCGCTCTTCCGTGCTGCCCGAACTACTGGAGAGCCGCGAGGAGGTCTCTGCCGCTACCGACGAAGAGGGCGAAAGCATGGAGGCACCCGATTTTGCGGCCCTATTTCACGGACGGGATGCGTCGGGGCCCTGTATCTCGATAGGTCCAAAAAGCAACACAGATCAGCTCCGGATTGAGTGGGCTACTCTGAGCGATGAGCAGGCGTCTCGCCTCGAAAAATTTCGACATGGCTCTATTGTGAATGGTCATATTCAGACATTAAAAATCGTATTTCAAGATGCTGAACAGGTCCTTCCATTATTTACCTCAACCCCAAGATCGGCTACGGAAAAAAGGGCATACCAATACATACGGCGTTTATTGGATGAAGACGAATTGCCATCCCCAATAGAGTGTCAATCTTTGGGTCCGGGTCTATTGAGCAACGACGAGATTGCACAGTTCTGGGACGCTATCGCACTGACGGATGACGAAGACCGAGCGGTGCAGGCTCTGAGACTAATCCTCGGTAACGAGGTGGATCGCGTGGCGGTGATCGGTGACGACGGAGTACGTTACAGAAGGCGTGGTCGGCGAGTGGTCGTAAAGCTCCAGGGTCAAGCTCGTCCAGTCCCTTTGAAAAGTTTGGGCGATGGGGCACTGCGTCTATTCAGCGTTGCCTTGGCACTAGCCAATAGCCGAGACGGTTTTCTGCTCATCGACGAAGCCGAAAACGGCATTCATCATTCTATACAGCCTGATTTCTGGCGCATGGTCTTTAAGACCGCCCACGCAAACAACGTCCAAGTCATTGCAGCGACGCACAGCTTTGACTGCGTACGCGGCTTCGCACAAGCAGCAGTCGAGTGCGAGGAAGTCGAAGGGGCGCTTGTGCGTCTTGAGCGAGAGGACGAAGAGATGTGGGCAGTCGAGTATTCAGAAAACGATCTCAGGATCGCCGCTGAACAACGTATTGAGGTGAGGTAAGTGGATGGATAATAATGACTGCGTCCTCCTAGTTGAAGGACAAGACGACGAGCATGTTGTTCGACATCTGTGTCTTCGCAGCCAACCAATGCCGCTGTTCCACATAGAGAATAAGCTCAACGTAGATACTCTCCTTGATTCCATTAAACAGGAAGTCAGAGTTCCCGGCCGCAAAGCCGTCGGCATCCTCGTGGACGCAAATGACGATTTGAACGCTCGCTGGAGTGCTGTCGCGAACAGACTCCGAGAGGGGAATATCGAGGTGCCTCGTATCCCTGAACCAGATGGGACTTTCATAGACGGCACTGCCCGCACCCCCCGAGTCGGCATCTGGTTGATGCCCAACAATGAGTTGCCCGGCGAACTCGAAAATTTTGTCTCAGAGATGATTTCCGACGACGATCCAGTATGGCCGCGATCCCATAGCTACATTGATGGCATTCCAAGGACTGACCGAAAATTTATCGAGAAAAAGATACTGCGAGCTAAGGTCCACGCTTGGTTGGCGACGAGAGAGGAGCCTAGGAAAATGGGTGTCGCCATTCGCGCACAGGATTTGCGCGTGGATGGACCTCTCAGCACGAGATTCGCAAATTGGCTACGGCAACTGTTTGAGTGAAACGCTGGAGGCTGAGGAAAAGTCGGCGTATATGAATGCGTTGGCGGAGTAGAGACGCACGGGCGTCGCCGTCAAGCTCTACAAGTTGGGACAGTTGTCCTCGCCCTCCCCTCGGTATGCCAACATATCCTCGTAACGCAGCCCCGTGCCCCCGAAAATATCCAGCGCTGCTCCCACCGTAAAATCCAATTTCCCTTGGCCGAACCGGCGGAGTATCTCGATGTCTTCGGTGCTGCTCACGCCGCCGGCGTACGTCGTCGGGATGGGCGCGATCTCGCCTAAGAGCGCGACGAGTTCGGCATCGACCCCTTGCTGCTTGCCTTCGACTCCGGTGGCGTGAATGAGGAATTCGCTGCAAGATTCGGCGAGGAGTGCCAAGTTGTCCGCGCTGAGCGCAAAGTCCGTGGCCTTTTGCCAGCGGTCGGTCATCACCACGTAGCGCCCATCGCGGTTGCTGCAACTGAGGTCTAAGACCAGTTGCTCGCGTCCCACCGCAGCTACCATTTGCGCCAGTCGGTCGTGGTGGAGCTGGCCGTTGCTAAAGACGTAGGAAGTGACGATCACCTGCGCGGCACCGCGGCTGAGCCAAGCTGCGGCGTTGTCGGGGTGGATGCCGCCGCCGATCTGCAAACCCTCGGGGAAGGCGGCCAACGCCTGCGCGGCTGCGTCCTCGTTGCCCGGGCCGAGCATGATGACGTGGCCGCCGAAGAGCTGATCGTTGCAATAGCGCGCTGCAAAATGGGCAGGAGGATGGGGGGCGATGAAGTGGGTTTGGGGGGCGCTGCCGTCGCGTAAGCTGGTGCCGACGATCTGCTTGACTTGCCCCTCGTGCAGGTCGATACAGGGCCGGAAACGCATCAGCGGTCGCAGCGGTATTCTGTGAGTGCGTCCTCGTCGAGGGTGACGCCGAGGCCTGGGCCGGGTGGCGGGAGGATGTACCCGTCGGCGATGGGCAGTTTTTCGCGGATGACGTCGCCGCTGTGATAGACGCAGCCGTTCACGTCGCTGGCGTAGCCTAAGTTGGGCATGGCAAAGGCGAGGTGGGCTTGGGCCGCGGTGCCGATCCCCAGCTCGGGCATGCTGCCGATGATACAGGGCAGGCGCGCGGCTTCGGCGATGGCGAAGATGCGCGCGGCCGCACCCAAGCCGCCGGCTTCCGACACGTACACGTTGAAGACATCAACGGCTTGGTGGCGGACGCAGTTGAGGGCGTCGGCTGGAGTCCAAACGCTTTCGTCGGCCATGATGGGCAGTGAGACGCGCTCGCGGACAAAGCGCAATCCCTCTAAGTCGTCGGCTGCTAAGGGCTGCTCGACCAGTTCTAGGTCGAAATCCGCGATTGCTTCGATGCTGCGCACGGCTTCCTTGGCTGAGGACCAGCCCATGTTGGCATCTACGCGCAGGACGATCTCGCTGCCTATCGTGCCGCGCACGGCTGTGAGTACGGCTAGGTCGGCGCGCAGGTCCCGCCCGATTTTGGCCTTGAGGGTCTTGTATCCTTGCGCCACTAGGCTCTGGGCTTGGGCGGCGATGGCCTCGGGGTCACCCATGGACAGCGAGTGGCTCAGCAACACGCGGTCGCGGACTAGGCCTCCCAGCAGTTGGTAAACGGGCACGTCGCAGGCTTTGCCGACTAGGTCGTAGAGGGCCATTTCAATGCCGGCCTTGGCTGGGAAGGAGCGGTGCAAGACTTGATTCATGCGGTCGGCGATCTCGCGGATGCGGCGCGGATCTAGGCCGCAGAGCACATCGGCGAGCAGCCCGTTGATGGCCTCGCTTTCCCCGCGTCCGCGGCGATCCCAGATGCTGGAGGCTTCGCCGAGGCCGGTGAGGCCGGCGTCGGTGTGGATTAAGACGACGGCGTTTTCAGAGGCTTGGTGCGTGCCGAGGCTGCTTTGGAACGGCTGTGGACGCGGCATGCGTACGGGTATGGCTTCGACGTGGGTGATTTTCATGGGATCAGGTGGCGATAGATGCTGAGGGTGGTGTTGCCGTAGGTCCGCTGTTGAGTGAGCGAGAGGTGACCGCTCTGTTCGGGCACGTCTAGGTCGATTTGGTGCTGCACGAACAGCAGGCCCTCGTCGTTAAAGAGCGGGGATTCCCCGAGGGCTTCGATGAGGCCTAGCAGGAGCGGGGCTCCGCAGTAGCGGGCGTGGTACGGGGGATCGGCGTACACGATGTCGAAGCGTCGCCCGGCCGCGGCCAATTGGGGGATGAGGTGTTGGGCTTTGACCGAGTGCAGGCCCTCGACGCCGGCCTTCCATTGGTAGAGCAGTGAGCGAATCTGCCGCCGCCGTTGGTGATCTGGCTCGTTGATCTCGACGCTCGCGCCCCGGCTCAGCGCTTCGAGCCCCATTTGGCCCGATCCAGCACACAAGTCGAGGAAGGTACGACCCTTCAAATCGGGGCCGAGCATGGAGAATACGGCTTCTTTGAGGCGCGTGGAGGTGAGGCGGATCTGGCGCAGGCGTCGCCCGGAGGGAATCTGCCGACCGCGATAGGTGCCAGTGACAATGCGCACGGCTAAGCCTTGAGTTGGAGTTAATTTAGACAAAAAAGTATCGCGGTTGGGGCGAGCAGCGTCAAGTTGTGGGTTGCGGGCGATGGGGGAAGTTTGAAGTTTGAAGTTGTATCAAGGCCCGGATTTGATAGGAGGTATAAATCGCTAATGGTCACAGAACAATACGATGTCATCGTCGCAGGGGCTGGTGGCATGGGCAGCGCTGCGCTGTACCACTTGGCGCGCCGCGGTGTGCGCGTCTGCGCTGTGGAGCGCTTTGGCATAGCTCACGACCGAGGCTCTTCGCACGGGGATACCCGCATCATTCGCAAAGCCTATATGGAGCATCCCGACTACGTGCCCCTGTTACATCGGGCCTACGAGTTGTGGGAGGAGCTAGAGGCCGAAGGGGCGGGGGAACTCTTTGCCCGCGTCGGATTGCTAGTGGCGGGCGATCCCGACTCGGAGGCGATGCAGGGGCAGGCGGCCTGTTATCAGGCGCACGACTTGCCGTATGAGGAGTTCGATGGGAAAGCGATTGCCGCACGCTACCCAGGTTTGGCTTTTCCTGAGGAGTGGAGTGGCTTTTACGATCCCCTAGGTGGTTTTCTCCGAGTCGAGGACTGCGTCCGCCGACATGTCGAGTTGGCCCAGCAGCATGGCGCGAAGCTCTATACTGGGGAGGTCATGCTGTCGTGGCGGCACGAGGGCGAAGGAGTGGTAGTGGAGACTGAGCGACGGCGCTTGCTCGCCACGCGGTTGGTGTTGGCGACCGGGGCTTGGGCGGTGCCGGAGCTATGTCGGCTGGGCGTGGCAGCGTGCGTGGTGCGCAAGGTGCTGTTGTGGTACCAGGGGCGCGGCGTGGAGCAGTACGCGCGCGGTGCGTTCCCCTGCTTCTTCATCGCCGACGGCGAACAGTACTTCTATGGATTTCCCGCGGAAGCGCCGTGGGGCCTCAAGTTGGCCGAGCACAACGTGTCGCACGACCCGGTGGACGACCCGCTCCAACTCGACCGCGCACTGGCTGAAGGCGATCAGCCCTGTGTCCTCGATTTTCTCGCGCGATACTTTCCCGCGCTGCAACCAGAGCTGAGCAAATACGCCGTCTGCATGTATTCGCTGACGCCGGATAAGAACTTCGTCTTGGACGTCCATCCCGAATGCCCGGCCGTGGTGTTCGGGGCGGGTTTTTCTGGCCACGGCTTCAAATTCTCTCCGGTAGTGGGCGAAATCTTGGCTGAATTGGCGCTGGAAGGCGATACCCAGCATCCCATCGAATTCCTACGCCTTTCTCGTTTTGCACAAAGGAGGTCATAAATGGATCTAGGACTGAAAGACAAAATTGCTCTGATAACTGGAGGGAGTCGAGGGATCGGTCGGGCGATTGCGTTGGCGCTGGCCAACGAGGGGTGCAAGGTGGCGATTTGCGCCCGCGACCAAGAGCCGCTTGAACGCGCATTGCAGCAGGTGCGGGCCACTGGGGCTGAAGCTATCGCCGAGGTCGCCGATGTGCGCTCGCGGCCGGAGGTGGAGGCCGTTGTCGAGCGCTGTGCGGCTGAGTGGGGCGGCGTCGATATTTTGGTCAACAATGTGGGCGGCGCTGCTGGCGAACAGAGTCTGCTCGAAACCGCTGATGAGGACTGGGTGGATACCTTTGACCTAAACGTGTTCCACGCCGTGCGCACGACGCGGGCGGCCCTGCCCTATATGCGGCAGCGAGGCGGGGGCGCGGTGGTGATCGTCTCGTCAATTTCGGGGTGGAAGCCCGGGCCTAAGTCCCAATATGGGAGCGCGAAGGCCGCAGAGATTTTTCTCTCAGGTGCGCTGGCGCTGGAGCTGGCCGAATGCGGGGTGCGGGTCAACACGGTCGCGCCGGGGTCGATATTTTTCTCCGGCGGTGGGTGGGCGCGCTTTCAGGAAGAGCAGCCCGAGCACTTTGCCCAGTTTGTGGAACGGGAGTTTCCCGCCGGGCGCTTGGGGACGCCAGAAGAGGTGGCGGATGTGGTGGCGTTTCTGGTGTCCGAGCGCGCGAATTGGATCAATGGAGCGATGATCCCCGTGGATGGGGCGCAAGGACGGCCGACGGCGTTTTGAGAGCCGACCCTGCGCGACTACAATCAACGTAGCAGCATGAGCTTGCGCGTCAATATGCCTTCGTCAGTCACTAGTCTGTAGAGGTACATGCCGCTGGCGACGGGGCGACCTGCGTCGTCGCGGCCATTCCAGCGGAGGCGGTGGTAGCCGGCTTGTTGCGGCCCTTGGTGTAAGACCGCCACCCGTTGACCGGTCAAAGAGAACACTTCCAGACGCGCCGGACCAGGAGCGTGCAATAAGTAGGAAAGGATCGTCTGACTGTTGAACGGATTGGGCGCGTTTTGTGCCAACTGCGGGCCGTCGGGCTGGCCGATCTGTTCCTCTGCTTGCGCTAGCCGCTTGGCCCGTTTCCATTCAGCTACATCCCATAGCTTGACGGTCCCATCGTCAGATGATCCCGAAGCGATTATCGTCCCATCGGGTGAAAATGCCACCGAATGAACCCAGAACGGATGCCCGGCAAGAGAGGTGATCTTGGTTTTTGTCGCCACGTCCCACAGTTCGACGCCTTTCTCCGCCACCCCGGCGGCGAGGATGGTTCCATCAGGTGAGAAAGCCACCGCTCCGACCGACGAATGGGCATTCAAGGTGGCGTGGGTTTTTGTTGCTACGTCCCAAAGCCTAACCGTGTTATCTGCCGACCCAGAAGCGAGGATGGTGCCGTCGGGCGAAAACGCCACCGAAGTGAGATAATGAATATGTCCAGAGAGATTGGCGATATTAGTTTCTGTCGCTACGTTCCACAGCTTGACTGTATTATCCGGTGCCAAGGTAGCGAGGGTGGTTCCATCGGGTGAAAACGCCACCTCTTTCGGTTCATTCTTAGGGAAGGTGGCGATCTTGGTTTTTGTCGCCATGTCCCATAGCGTGACGGTGCCATCCCCCCATCCGGCAGCGAGGGTGGTTCCATCGGGTGAAAACGCCACCGACAGGGCACTGCCATCTCCTGCTATCAAGGTGGCAGCCTTGGTTTTTGTCGCCACGTCCCATAGCGTGACGGTGCCATCCCCCATCCCAACAGCGCGTGTGGTTCTATTTGGTGTAATGATCCGGCGACCACCGAGATATACTGCTCGCCTTACGGTCGTGACCTTGGCGATGGTCGTCCGGTTCTTAAGCTGGAGCCCGGCAGCGAGGGTGGTTCCATCGGGTGAAAACGCCACGGAGCGGGCCCAAGACGAGAGGGTAGCAATATGAGCTGACTCTCGCGAGATCGTCCATTGCACGGATGCGATATTGTCCTCTGGCTTGATTTCCTGCTCGTCCGATGAAAATTCAACGGAGAAATCGAGAGAACCGGTTTGCATAGGAACTAAATACAGGCTAAGCGTCAGAGGCGATCCAGTGTTCTCGTTATAGACTGTGCCACAGGCAAGCGTGCCCTTTCGCTCGGTCCGTTCGACGACCTCGCAGCGGCCCGCACTGAATGCGTCTAGGTTTGCTAGCGGCAAGCTAGCAGACCAAGTCACGATAACATTAGAGGCCGCTTCTTCTGGAAAGTCCAGCGTCGCCCGCAGCCTGAGACGCTCTTCCACATAGGCGCTCGAATCGCCACTAAGGTTGGTCAGAGTGGCTTTCAGATCCACCTGCGGCGGTACCCAATCCACATCCGCAGGCCGCAGGGGGCCTTCACAGTACAGGTCGGCCATCGGAGGACTGCCCGCTACGTTGGCAAAGTAGCAGTTCATGGCTTTGAAATTACTGATCGCCCCATCTTCTACAGCAGCGACGATGAAGCTGTCTAGCCGGGTATTTAGGTGTTCATTGAGTTCTCCCCGGTCCTCGCTGAACTGAATGTCGTCGAAAGCATCGAAGAGATCGAAAAGGCTCGATTCGCCTTGATCCTCGCTGGACAGTTCGTCCTGGTCTCCGCTGAACTCAGAGCCTGCCGGCAAGGTTCCAGAGCATCCGAAGCGAGGACTGAGTCCGGTCGCAACGGTTTGGCAACGCAGGCCCAGATCGCTGTTAATGCGTTGCAGGGCGCTTTCGATCTCCGCAGGGCTGTCGCTGGTAAGGCTGGTCGTCTGGGGGACAGAGGTGGGAGTACTGCCAATCCCCCATGAGGCGTTGGCTATCTGTTCATCCAAAAAGGCGTCGAAATCAGCGGCCAGTTGGCGATCTGCCGCCCAAGTCCTGACCCGGGCACGATATGCTGTATGGTCCCCGCTACGGAGCAAGTCGAACAACTCCAACAACTGGGTGCGCCGCTGCTGGTACATAAAATGGAAGAAGAGGTCGGCGTAGTAGTAGAAATGGCCGCCCCCCAAGTCGCCGCTGTACCCGGAGTTGAAGAGTCTGGCCGGGTCGAGTCGGAACTCGTCACTGGCGATGTACCGCACTTGGGTCGGGCGCACGGGGGTGCCCTCAGTTTGGGTACTACCCACTAGGAACTCGGCTAGACCTTCGTCGAACCAAGGGCCGCCATGCAGGCCGAAGCGATCGGCCAGATAGTGGGCGTACTCGTGGCGAATGGTCTCCTCAAAAGAGCCGACACCGTATGTGGTGCGATCACCGGGCTGATTGTGTATAAAGGTGCCCATGATGCCACCGCCATAGAAGCCGCCGCTGTTAATGCCCCTAGTGTCCACGTAGGACAGATATGCCTCAAATCGCGTGTAATCATACTTGGTGCCGTAGATCCTAGCGGTGAAGACATCTACGTCATCGCGCACGGACTCGTCCGTTTCCACCAGCCGGTGAAACTGCGCCTGCACTTTCTTGACCGCGTAGTACCAGAGCTGAACTTTCTTTTCCTCCAAATCCAAGGGAGTCTTAAACACGATGGTACCATCGTCGAAGCTGTATGTGTTGGGGAGAGCATGGGCGAGAATTTCGCGCTCTAACACGTCGCGGCAGATGTTCAGACTGGCGCAGTCAACCTGATTTTCCAGCGCTCGTGCCACTGCTAAGAAGGGGCTGCTGAGACGCGGATGCTCGGAGAGGACGGAGGTCAATGCCGAGACGGCGGCTTCCTTTAGACTATCTAAATGGGTAAAGCGGACGAGGATTTTAATGGCCTCTTCTAGCAGTCGTAGTCTATACGTATATGAATCGGATTCTTCGAGAAAAAAGAAAAAGTCATAGCGGGTCACCTGTAGCATGACCTCGACGAATCCCGGATCCTGTGCGAGGGCGTCCATGAAGTTCTGGTGTAGGGTAAGTCCTTCGTTTTGGTTCTCAAAGGCCCCATGTACCCGACGTAAGACCGTAATGAAAGCCCATGGCTGAGGGGCCGATGTCCCACCGCCTGCCCGTTCAGGAGTAAACCCAGACAAAACCTTTTTGATCGGTGCCAAGTGATTTCGACGCAGCCCAGCAGCGAAAGCAGCCTCAAAGTAGTAGTACAAGATCTGAGCGGCCTCGTCGTTGGGGGCATGAAAGTGGTCGCTAGCGGCAAAGGCATCCGACGCGGTGAGGTAGGCGCGGTCGGTTGCCGCGTCGAACGAACCTACCCCCGTCTCGGAAGAAAACCACCTTTGGTAACTGTAGCCGGTCTGAACGAAGGACCAGAGTTGCAGCATCCCGGTGCTGTTGGTCCCGTCATATCCGATAGCCAACTCTTCAATTTTAGCGAGCACTGACTGTATATTGCGATTGCTGAATATGGTGGGCACGTCGGATCTTATGGATGGGTTACTGGAGATATGGAGAGTGTGCGCTAGACACCTTTCCGAGGTCGTCCGCAGATAGTTGGTCAGAGTATCCCCTGTGAGGGCGGCAACGTCAACGGACAGGCAGTCAGACGCTTGCGCCACCGCCTTGGCCGCGGGATGTAGCGACGACCACTCCTGCTCTGGCGAGGTTGTGTCTCTACTGCGAAGTGGAGTAGACAGGCTTTCGCCCGCGACTGTTGCTTCAGCCAGACCCGCGCTCAATGCCACGAGTAGGGTCAGCAAAATTCCAACATTTGTGTTGCGCATTAATCACCCTCCAAGTTGTGTTAGAACCACTACCCAAGAGATGGCGGAGTACGTGCTGGTTCAACGAGAAGCAGTCAACGCAGTAACAAGAGTTTGCGCATCAACACGACTTCGTCAGTCACTAGCCTGTATAGGTACATGCCGCTGGCCACGGGGCGACCCGCGTCGTCGCGGCCATTCCAATGGAGCCGGTGGTAGCCCGCTTGCTGCGGTCCTTGATGCAAGACCGCTACCCGTTGACCAGTCAACGCGAATATTTCTAGGCGCGTCGGGCCAGGAGCGTGCAAGAAGTAGGAAAGAACTGTCTGGCTGTTGAACGGATTGGGTGCGTTTTGCGCCAATTGCGGGCTGTCGGGCAGCTCGGTCAAAGCCTGCGCCGGATCTGGTGCAATTTCCAATTGCAGAGATCGGACGTTATCGGCGGGATTGATTTCCAGTTCGTCTGCCGAGAATTCAATGGTGAAGTCGAGGGTGCCGGCCTGTAATGGTGTGAAAATCAGCCACAGATCCATCAGGGTGTATCTATTTGGTAGGGTGCCACAGTTAAGGGTGCCCGTGTGCTCGTTCGTTTCGACGATTTCGCAGGGGACACTGTCCCTGCCCTTGTGGATGTATTCGAGACGCATGGGCAAACTGGCCGACCAAGTCAACGTGACATTGGAGGCGGCTTCTCCGGAAAAACGCGTGTGTGCTAACAGGCTGAGGGACCTTTCCGCGTTGACACGCGGAGCATGGCTTTCGTTGCGTAGATAGGCCCTC
>JAPOYQ010000585.1:5904-15532 GCA_026706505.1 Gemmatimonadota bacterium | reverse complement strand
CGGCACGTACCACTTCTTCGCCGCTGGATCCAACGCATCGAAAAGTATCCCTGGCCCGATGGGGTCGTAAAAAACCTCCCCGCCACGACGCACGCCCAAGCGCGAGCCGAAATCTTCCTGTGCGGGGAGGTCTTCCACCATCACTCCTAACATCACGATTGCCACCACACCGATGCGGAAACTCCTAACTATGTTCACAAATACCCTCCCTTGTTGTCGAATTCCGGTCCGAACTACTGCTTTATCAATAAGCTACGTGAACAAGGCGCGTCAATTTGCTGGCTTGATCATCGGCTTCTAACTTGATCTGACAGAGATAGATCCCCGGCGGCACAATCTGTCCAGCCATATTCCGTCCATCCCACACAAACGCCTGCGTCCCTACCTTGCCACCAACCGCCGAGCTATGCCCTTGACCTACCAACCGTCCTCCCAAATCGTAAAAGGCAACGTCTAACGGACGCTCCTCCTGTACCTTCAACAAAACGAAATGCACCAAGAGTTCATCGTTGACTCCATCGCCGTTGGGCGTAAAGACCGGGGATAGCACTACGTCTTGGATCAAAGACCCTGGCAGCGCCATCAAGCTGACCTGCGCCGTCGAAGAATCCACCAACTCGGTCGCATCCTTATCGGCGGTATCTACCCGTTGAAATACGCCCTCCTCTGAATCTGAAGACCGCACAAACGAGACGAATTCAATGCCCTCGCGGAAGCTCTGCGATTCAAACTGCACCTCAACGAGGGCATGCTGGCCAGCCGGCAAGTCGGCATTGAGCGAAAAGGGAAAACGCACCCAGATCGAATCCGCGCCAGTCGCCATGCGTTCCAACACGGTCCCGTCTGCATCGCGCAAGACCCCGTCGTCGTCTGGGACAAAGGCGCGGTCGAACTTCGTGGTCGTCGCCGAGGTCTGCGTTTCCTCCGGGTTGAGCAGCGAAGGCGTCTGGGTGATGGCGACCTGCCCCAAGCGCACACCGGTCAAGCGCGCATCGCGCGGCGCGACGACCAGCACCTCGTTAAAGCCGTCGCGCACGGTCGCATCGGTCGGGTCGGGCGCGGCAGCGCGGATGAAATAAGCAAATTCCTGCGGCGCGAGCGGATCGATATTGCGCGGCGGCGTGTAGTCCGAGACCAAGACACCCAAGTCGGTCAGCGCGCGTGCTGCTCCCTCGTCGGTGAGGAGCGCCAACTCGCCAGCCAGTTCCAGCGACAGCGGTGGTGCCAACTCAATGCGCAAACTGCGGATGCGCGCCGTCTTGAAGGGGTCTTCTGAAGAAAGATTGACCCGCACCTGAACGAACTTGCGCGGGTTGGGCGAGGTGATCGTGGCCTCGTTGACGCCATGGGTCGGCAAGTAACTCTCGCTCCACTCGCTCCAGCCGACGAAGGCCAGTTCGCCGTCTTTGGCAAAGCTAGACCTCGGTGCCCGGCGCAGCTTCCTGCCGTCCTCGTCCACTAGGCCGTCGCCATCGTTGTCAATCAGGTCAATCCGATCCTCGTCCACCAGACCGTCGCCATCGTCGTCGGTGCGCGAGGCGTGTTTCCGGCTGGCGGGCAGGGTCTGCCAAATCTCCCAGGCCGTCCACTCCAAGGCAATCTCATCGTAGACTTCTTTTGACACTTCCGTGCGCTCCTCGTTGCCAGCGACGGTCACGACCTGATAGTAGGTGAAGTTGGTGTCGGTCTGATCGGAGGTGCGGGTCTGTATCTGCAAGCGAACATCGGGGTGGAGATCCAGCGGCTCGATGCGTTCGATGGCTTGACCGGTGAGCGGATCGGTCTCGTGGACGATGGCATCGCCTTCCCAGGCGATGCGCGGCAGGGTTTTGCGAATGAAGTTGCCGCGCGAATCCGTCAGCGTGATCGGCGGCGAGTACGCCCATACGCTTACCGGATACCCTTCACCGTAAAGCTGGATCTCGCCCAACGTCGCCAGCGCCCCATAGCGGCCCGAGGCATTACCGGTGACGTCGATGTCGCGAATTTGCAGAAAGCGAATCTTGCGGTAGGGGAAAGTCTCGCGGAAAATGCGCACTACTGGTGGCGTGCGGTTATCGACGTGCTCCTCGCTGATGATGTTGTCCCACTTGAGCGCTTCTTCAAGCTGGGGAAAGTCGTCGCGGTCTTCCATGCTCACGGGTTTGAGCAGCGTGCCGTCGGAAACCAAGATATCCGGCCCCATGAAAGCGCCTTTGTTACTCTGGTTAATGCGCTTGTTGACTACTGAAACATTATCGACCCAAAACACGGCTCCTAAGTCGTACCAAGCCGTGCCCTTGAGGTACACGGGCGACCACGTATTGGCCACCCACTCCGAGTCGTATAGCCCATCTGTGGACAAATTGGGCGCACCCAAACCGCCGTTTTCAAACGAGGCTCCACCCCGCCTTTCGGGTTGCAGCGCGTAGTTGTCGCCCTTAGTCCAGACCTGAACCTCGGCAATCCGGGGAACCTCCTTGCTATAGTAGAGAAGCGGACCGCGTTTTTCCTCGGGTAGGTTTTGATACTTTTCTGCGGCCGTCAGGTTGTCGTCATCCTCGATTTCGACGAGCAAACCGCCGGCAGTCTGGCGCTGATAGACGAGCGCACCGCGCTGTTCTTGGGGCAATGCTTCATAGGCGAGGCGCGCCTCTTCACCCGGGCCCAAAAAGGCGTCTCGCCAGAGGTCTGAATCCGTAATCTTGATGCGGACATAATGGATGAAGGCTCCGCTGATATCGGGCAGACCGTCACCGTCCCAGTCAGCCGTATCTAGCGGCAAGAGCGGGAAGTTCATCTGCACGTAGCGCCCCTCAGTCCCGGGCATCGGAACCAGCGTCACTTCACCGGTCTCACCTCCTCCCCCACCTTGGGCTAACTTGCCGGCGACGAAGCCGGTAGAGACTTGCCCGATGACGGAAAACTGGAGATTGTTACCCAAGGGAAAGGGGAAGCGCTCGCCCATCGAGGCGAAAAGCACGAAGGACTTGACCGGCTCGCCGAGGAACTCGTCTTCGAACTGACCAGCGGGGAAAATGATCGTCAGGCTATCGGCAAAGACCAGCCGCCCCAGATCGATTTCAATTTCCCAGTTGCGCAGACCATCGATATGGAAGTCACCGGGGCGAGTCAAGCGGCTTGCATAACTGACCGGCGTGTCCGGCTCCCAGAAGGTATTCAAGTCGCCATCAATGATGTTGTTGGCCAAGGCGTCGTTGGATTTGGCCGTCGCACCTCCAGAGATTAGATCGCCGTTAGCGCGGACCAAATCGGGATAGGTGAAATCGACAGCCGTCGGAGCCACGTTGATATTGCGGCGAAAGAAAGTCGGCCGCAGCCCATCGGCCTCAACCTGAAAAATGTCCGCATCGCGGATTGGCACGTTTAAATTTGTGACTAGATCGTTCTGATAAATCCAGTTTCTCCAGTGCGAAGCCCTATCTACGCGGATCGAGCTGCCGAAAATTCGATAGGCATCCGTTTGGGCCACACAAAAACTAGGCAGGGATAGTAGGACGAAGAGAGCCATCTGCCACTTTAGCAACCGTTTCATAGCATTTCCTTTCTTCCCGCGTTTCTCGTTCTCGCTAAAGGCTAATACGCTACGGAAACGACGCGCGTCTGGGCCTCACCTGCACGATCGGCTTCGGCCGAAATGCGCAATAGGTATAGTCCTGGAGGCACTACCTGTCCAACATCGTCGCGGCCATCCCACTGCTGTGAATATCCCCCCGACGATAGCTGGCGCTCAATGAGGCGCAGACGCCGACCGTTCAGATCGAATATCTCCAACTGCACAGGCTTCGGCGTTAGTAGCCGCTGGACGTCAAAAGTCACGACTACTTCGTCGTTGACGTCGTCGCCATTGGGCGTAAAAGGATTGGGCACGACCTTGAAATTGGTCACTAGGTTCTCACTCTGCGCTGAAATATCGGCAATCACCGCTAGGGAATTGCGATCTGAGAGCCGGTCCGTCGCCGCGAAATCCACCACGTCATTGTCCTCCACCCGCTGTGGCAAGAAAATGGCCAGCGTATCGAGCGCACTCTCATTACCTCCGAGTGCCAAAATGCCGCTACTGGTAAAGCGTCGTTCTGCTTCTGCACCTAAAGTGTCTAAAAAGACATTGGCAGCAAAGTTGGTGCGGAAGTCGATGACCCGGCCTTGAAAGCGGACCTTTACCAATGCGTTGCGGACTTGGCCTTCCTCGGCTGGGCTTATGATTGGGAAACCAACGACGAACTGATCGTCGGCAACGTACAACGCTCGAAACTGCCCCCCCCCGATCTCGCCGTCGCCATCCACTCGTTCCAAGTTCAGGAACTCTCCGTCGCCTAGATCCACCTCCACCCCCTCAATGGCCTCCGCACGCGCCGGCGTGAAAACCTGTAAGCGGTTGAACCCGTTGTTCTCAGCCCCTAACCCAGCGTTGAGGACCAGCACAAAGGTGGTGTCGCGGCCAGCAATCACATCCACGGCCGGAGCAATCTCGCCGAAGACCTGCTCCGTGATCTGCGGAGCGGAGTATTCAAAGCGCAAGTTGCTAATAATCGTGGCCGCCTCGGGCTCTTCGCTCAGAAACTCAACCTCAATCTGAATGAAGGGCCGACCACCCGGCGCATTGATCAACTGGCCATTGTTGGCCAACTGGACGCCGCTCCAAAACTCGAGATCCGGTTCGACGTGACGCCGCTCATTGCCCGGCAGCTTCTTGTACTCGTCGCGGGTCAGGCGGACTCGCGCTCGGTCCTCGGGCAAGGCAGCACTGAAGATCTCACGGGCCTCCAGATTGAAAGCCTCATCGTTTAGGTCCACTTCCTGGCCGAAGGTCTTAGAGCCAAGCCGTTGGTCGGTGATGATCGCCCCTTCCTCTTTCCACTCCACCGAGCGCTCGAATTTGTTGACGCGAAAAAGGACCTCCGTCTCGGTATTAACGCCTGTCTGTACGCGCACGATAGCGCGCGATCTGGTGGGATCGCCAATTTTTCGCTCGTCCCAGAAGATCCGCCCCAAGGTCGCTGGGGGCAGCGGTAGTGCATTGGAAGTATAAATCGCTTCAGGCACAAAACCGTCGGCTAAAAACTCCATTTCAGCTAAATCGTAATCCAGTGGAGTCTGAAAATCAAAGCGCGCATAGCGCATGTAGGCCTGCGGCTCAAAGGCCACGGCAATGGTATCTTCCACATTGACCGGAGCGCTCGCCTCGAGAACGAAGGTCGGAAAAGTCGAAGCTATCTTATTGAACCTAGGGAACGCCAACTGCCCAACACTCGGATCGTCGAGACTAAGACCGGCGATTACCTTCTCAGTCCCAGGCAGCCCCCTAGAGAAGGTATACGCGGAAACGCGCGAGGGCTCTTCAAGACTGGGATAGAGGCGAAACAAGCGAATTGGAAAGTAGCGTCCCAAGTCGATATAGAGGCTCCATTGCTGTTTGACGTCCTGCCCAACTCGGTCGATGCGCTCGAAATGGGTCAGTGGATCGCCATCGAAAACGTGCCATAGGCCCTCCTGGAGTCGCTGGTCAGTCAAAGCCCTTTCAAAAATGCCGTGAGGCGTGAGGTTGAGCCCCTTGTTGTACTTGTCACCGCTGGGAGGGCGGGGAAAGGATTCGGCCACATTAATCATGGCCTCAATCTCGCTAAGGCCAGCCCGACGCAATAACTGGACGGCCTCTAGGTTACGCGGAAAGGAATTCCAACGAGGAATCAAGACCGTACCCGCCTTTACGATCTCACCATCTTCGAGTTCGATATCAGTCGGTGCTACTACATCGGCTCTAGTTACATTAAGCGAGAAGGCAAAGAGGCTGGAATCGATTGCCGCATCCACTTCGGCGACGGTGAGAGGAATTTCGGGAACGGGCACTACGCGTGTTGGCGTGATGGGTCCAATGCCATTCTCATAGCTTTCAAAGTCGATTACTTCAATGAAGCGACTCTCTGAAAGCGGCCCCTGCTTAGCATCGGCCCAAGTTGTATTGCCCGGAATGGCGAACAGACGCAACTCCGCAACAGCATTTACGACCCAACCTGTCAAAACCAGCACGGCGACACAAATCCCAATTCTCATTCCGTTACTCCCCGGTAGAATTTGCGCTGCCTAGGTTTTCACATGGGCAACTAGGAGCGAGGTATTATGACGCGAGGAAGGTGCTACCCAAGTCATGCGATAGCCATAAGATGATTTTAAGGAGAGGAGGAATATTCCCCCTCTCCTTAAAATTTAGGAAAACAGCAGGACGCTACTGTTACTCAAACGCGGCCTTGATGCGGCCCCAAGAATCTTCTTCGACCGCCGTTCCATCGCCACCGACGCCGACCAAGCGACCATCGACAAAGCGCTCGGCAAAGCGCCAAGTCGCAGCCTGACCAGACAAGGTGTGAAAAGCGCGGTAGTCACTCGGCCCCTCATCCATGTCCTGAGCCGAAATCTGGAAACCAATGATCTTGCCATCGACAAGCTCCGAAGCTACGCTGTCATCTGGGCTGTTCCAGATCAGGTCGTCGAAAGGCGTGACGAAGAACTCAATGATTGTGGTCGTCGGGCCATCGCCGGTCGACCCTCCACCGCCGTCAGCATAGGGCAGTGCATTGACCCACTCGGTGCCTTTGCCCAGATAGCCGACGTGGCGGCCATCAGGAGTATCACCGATAGCCACGTACTGCTGAGCCGTGCGGTTGTTATTCAGGTCTTTCTCTTCGTCGGTCCAGTTCTCATCAGCCGAACCAGTGTAATCGCCACCAGTGTGGTCGCCATCAAGCATGAACTCAATGGCATCTTGCCTCCACAGGCTACCTAAGTCACCGCCAGCGTACTCGTTAATGTACACGTTGTCGATGCGCTCCATAGCCATCCACATGGTGCCGAGATTGCCGTTCCAGCCTAGCCAGATGCGATAGTCTAGATCCGCCGGATCGTACTGGGCACCGTCGCCCACAGTCGGATCCTGAAAAAAGTCAGTGGTGATCAGCGAAGCATCACCAACGACATCTTCCCAGTCGGCTATGTCGGCATCGCGTAAGTCAATGTCAGCCAGATCGGCCTCAGAGATCTCAAAGAGCAGGTAAACCTGTTCGCCAATATGCGCACTGGCACCGCTCGTCAGGCCTACTATCAGGCCCATAGCGAGGAGGCCATATAGACGTTTCATAAGCTACGACTCCTTCTCATACTCCCTATTTGGGAGAGTGGTGGTTTGGGACGGCGACCTTTTCGGCTACGATCTACCGTAGGTCTGTCTTCCCCGTGAAAAATTACGCCCACTAGCAACCGCTCCGACTCTTTCCTGACCAGTCGGAACTGTTGCAGAGGGCTTGTAGTCGAGGCAATATAGAGAAATCTCCCCTGTTCTGCAAGTACTTTACATTCTTGTCATAAGACTGGCCCATTGGCCATGCGCCCGATAAGAAATTTATCGAGAGGGGAGTGAGGCCATTTACTTATTGAGAATCTCCGGCACCGTCGCTATCACTGTCGTCGGTGCTGTCTTCGGCCTTATCGTCAGCCCCCTCTGCATCACTATCCTTCCGAAAGCGAATATGCTTTATGTCGTGCATACCAATCGCAAACGGACTTGAGCCCACGACGCCCGTAAAGGCCCGGTTGACGCGCTCGAAATAGCTCTTGTCGGTCTCGCCCGAAAGGCGAACTAGGCTCGCCTCAACCGTACCCATAACGGTTTTCCCCGACCAATAGGTAGCCGTTATCGGCCTGAACTCATCGCCTGTCCCGCTGTCTTCAAAGTCAATTCGCGCCACTTTATCTAAAGGGATAAAGCGCTTGTTGCGGCCCTTGAAAAAGTCGAGCCGCTTCTTGCCGTGAAAGCGCAAATCTTCCACCTCAAAGCGTCTGCCGTTTGTCGTGATGATCGTGGCCTTGAGGATTTTTTCTGCCGGCGGCTCCTCGCCGACGGGATGGCGCAAGACAATCTCTTGCACATCGCTGGCGAGGATGAAGAACGGCCCCAATTCGGTCACCCCAGCAAAGCGACGCCCGCTGCTTCCACCACCGACGGCATCCTGGTGAGGCGAAGAAGAGCCTCCCGTCACCATCAAACCCGCTTCTTGGACGCCATTCCGGAATACGAGCACGACGCGCTGTTCCTCGTCGCTGCGTTCCCCTTCAAAGCGCAACCGAGCCACCTTGACTAGTTCCACCAAACGACGCTGCCCTTGGAAGTAGATTTCCAAATCCTGACGCCCCTGAAAGGTGAACTTATCTACTTGGTGCTGGTTGCCATAGCGATCGATAATGGTCGCCTTGAGAGGGGAAGTAGCAGCTTCACTGGCCGATACCCACAGCGCGGCCAAGAGTGCAATCCCACTCCATAGTCCTTTGCGCTTCATGGTATTGCTCCGCGATAAGCCTAAGGCTGTGCGGCCCCTTCGCTCCCACTTTCGCCCGGTTGTGCCGGCGAGGGGGGCGGTCCGATGAGAATGTTCTGGGTCTGTCCCATGCTCACCTGAACGGGCCTGATTTCGTCCAAACCAGTGGGAGAATTTTCAATTCGAACCTTATACTCGCCCACCGGCACGATAAAGTAGCGCACCTCTGTCGAGGTCATGCCCCGGCCTAGCATAGTCCGCAAATTGTAGTCAAAAATCAGGAAAGGCACTTGACTGCGACCCTGTGCGTCAGAAAAAATGACCTGAAAACGACCGATGGGTATGGTCGCGTACATTTCCTGTCCCATCAGGACATCGACTTCCTTCTCAACGCTGTCGTCGATATCCGTATTGACCACAACGGTATATCTGCCAGGATCTAGATCGACGAATTGCGGCAGAGAGCGATAGCCCGTCTCGTATCCTATGGGTGAACTCGCGGCCATGCGCGGCGATTCCGAGTGGACCTCCTCGCCAGTCTCTCCGTCGAGTACGTAGTAATTTACTTCGTTGATCCCTCCCGTCTCCAACATGAGCCGCCCCTTGCCCTCGGGAATGGGCGGCAGACCATAACCCCCTCCGCTGCCTCCGGTGGTGGCACAGCCAGCCACAACAGCCACTAGAGCACCGACCAGAAGCCACTTTCGCACCTGGGTATATTCGACCTTCGACGCCATCTCTCCCTCCTTGTGACGAACCGTAGAAAACGGACAATTACCTAAGAGCCATAATATATAGGCCGTCGGCTGCTGTCAACTATTCGCCGTCGGCTGCAAGAGATACGAGAATGAAGTGACGATCCTTTCTTGGCAGCCGGGTAACGAAGCGCATGAACTCTGCTCTGTCGTGCCACTGACGAGGGTGCGCTGAAGGGATCGTCACGCCCCGGCGCAAGAGATCTTGCCAAAAAGGCTCGTTATCCACGGCGAAACCAGCCGCGACTAGAAAATAGTCTGCACCCTCGGCCGCTAGGCTGTCGAGCCGCTCTGGCGCAAATTCGGGCGGAGTTATTTGCCATCCCTTGCGATGGCAGTAATAGAGCAAGGTCGGGCTTTGCGACCGGTGCGGCACTCCGGTGTTTTCGTCCTCGTCACCGATGACCAGCAGCGTACCCTGCGGCAACTTGGCGTCGATTATCCGGCCCACCAGATGGCAGCTCTGGTAGTAATTGTGCCAATTGTTGGGCTGTGCGTAATACGGTCCAACCGCCCAAGCACTGTAGGCGGTGACCCCAACGACCATCGTACATACCAAAGCGG
>JAPOYQ010000585.1:2313-5894 GCA_026706505.1 Gemmatimonadota bacterium | reverse complement strand
ACCAAAGCGACGCGCCAGCGGTGCTTCCAGTTCCGCGCGAATCTACACCACCCGACCGATGCGGCATCTGTCTCAATAATGGCTTCGAGTACCCGCCCGGATAGTAGGGCCCCCACCGGGACAAAGGGTAACTGGTAGTAATGCAGCCTGCGATTGCCTTCGGGGACGACAAAGAAGTAGAGTACCAGCCCTCCCATCCACACCCACAGTGTCCACTCGCGCCGTTGGACAGGCGCGAGGGCGAGTCCAGCCAAAACCAAGACTGCCCCCGCAGGCGTATAGACGGTATGCCAAAAGCGCTTCAATAGCGTCCAGTAAAAATCCGCCGTAAAGAGTAGGCTGTGGTCCCATTTGTCATAGCCGTAGCGATTCCAGATGCCAAACGTCAGGCCAGTTTCCTCAAAGAGCAGGTTAGCGTGCCAGTACCAGAACGCGGCGGGAGCCACGGCCAGCACGAGATAGAGCCAAAGCGCGGGCCTAAAGAAGAAGCGCCACCCCCAGCGAACCCACGCTAAGGCGACCAGCGGAAAACCGAGATAGAGGGTAGGTATTTTGACGAGGAAACACAGGGCACCCAAAAGGGCAGCCAGCGCGAAGTCCCTTCGGCGACCGCTGTCAATCCACCGAGCGAAAGCCCAAAGCGCCCCCACACTCAAAAGGATCATCAGCGCCTCGGGCATAAAGGTGCGCCCGTAGTAGATACTCATGGGAAAAAGCAAATAGAGCAGAGCAGCTAAAAGCGCGCCCAGCCGCCCCATGCCCAATCGCAGGCCCAGCCAATAGAGCAACGCCGCGGCCGCCGTCGAGCACAGCGCCGCCACGAGCCGCCCGAGCCACTCATAAGAACCGTCGGCTGCGGCATAGAGCAGGGCGACGACGAAAGGGTACAGAGGGAAATTCGTCTCCACGTACCCAGAGGTGGTGCCGCGCCAATCGACGCGTGGATAGAAGAGTGAATAGCCCTCTTCGTAAAAATTACGGGCGATGGCGGCTGTGTCCGTCTGACGCCAAGCCTGCTTGTCGGTCAGGGGCGCTTGCAGGTTTACAAGCCGCAGGGCCAGCCCCAGGGCAAGGACGATATAGAGATAAGAAACGCCCGTAGCCCCCTTCGCTTGCATGTCAGATCAGTAGGAGCGCCAGCTCGGCGACATATCGTCGCGGTCGTCATTGTCGGTCAGGTTGATAGGCATCATTGGCGGCGCGTCCATCTCGTCCAAGTCAAATCCAGCCGTTCCGACCAAGTAAATGTCGTATTCGTCGTCGCCCATCCTGCCCGCATAAGCTATCCCCTTGCCATCGGGCGACCAGACGGGCTCTTGCTCGTAGGTCTCCTCGGCAATGGAGATGCGGGTCTTCCCTTGCCCGTCGGGCCGCATGAGCATCAACTCTTGGCCACCAAACTCCTCCGAGTTGTAAACCAAGCGGTCGCCTTTTGGAGAAAACGACGCGAACATGTCGAGCTTGCGCCGATTCTCGGTGAGGCGAGTCCGATTCGACCCGTCGAGATCGATGAGGTAGATCTCGGCGTTGTTGTCGAAAGCTGAAGAAGTAAAGGCGATGCGGCGGCCATCGGACGAAAACGAAGGCTCGCCGCCTTGGACCAACTTCCGCGGGTTGGCCCCGTCGGCGTCCATGAGCCAGACGGCCACATCGCCATCGCGCTGGCTAACAAAGGCGATCGTCTCGCCGTCGGGCGAAAAAACGCCGCGCTGGTCGCGCTCGGGATGTTCGGTTAGGCGCACGGCATTAGAGCTATCGGCATCCATGACGTAGAGGTCGATGTTGCTCATCACGTCGCCGCGAGTGAAGAGGATCTTCGTACCGTCGGGCGACCAAGAGGGATGCTGCTCGGGTTCGGGGGTGTTGGTTAGCCGCCGGCGGTCGCTGCCATCGGCCTTAATGGTAAACAAGTCCCAGTTGCGGACGTTTTTCTTAGTCGAGGCATAGAGGATCGTGCCCTCGCGCTTGAAAGGAGCATTGCTGCGAGCGGGAATATCGAAGATCGCCTCGTATGTCCGCACTCCCCATAGCGGCGGCGATTCCACTTCCAAGACCTCATTCCCCAGATAATCTCCCGCAGCGACATTGACTGCATAAGATCCACCACCCAATTCGATTTTGCTGGCCGGCTCGGGCAAGACGTAGGTTCCAGCTTTGACCAAATGGTTGAATTTGTATTGGACGGCATTGGCGTCTAAGCGCACGAGCTGGCCGTCCCCACCCTTGATCTCGATTTTAACTTGGTTCGAGCCACATCCTGTGATCGCGACAGCTAAAACCATTGCAAATAGCTTGAACATGTATCCTCCTTACTGAGTATTGCACACTCGGCCCATCAGGCTAAACCGCTGAGAACTCGCAAGCGATTGCCGAGATGATCCATCAGTTCGTTGATATTGGCAAAGGAATCCGCGTAGAGCGGTTCGTCAACCCGAAAGTACACCTGCGCCCCAGGCCGAGCATAGCTATCGTACTCCAGTCCAATGGGAATCAACGGCACGCGCATCCCCAACCGCTCTTCGGCCTGTACCAAATGCTCGACTACTTCCTTCTGCAGCGGCCCCAACTTGTCTTGATAACGCATGCCTTCCGGGTGCGAGACGACCAATTCCCCGCGCTGGTATAGCCCGTCTAGATAGGCTTGCATCTGTTGGTTGGCCGATCGGGCCCGCCGAATCTCAGCTCGGCGTTGCTCTCGATCTGCGATCCGCCTAATGTCTTTGGGCCTTACCACCTTGACCCCCCCCAGCCACTCCAGGATCCCCCACAGACCAACCTTCATAATGTAGTTGCCGTAGCGCCGGGTGAACCTATACAACAAGACCCCTTCGAGCAGAATGTCGCGGTACGCGCAGTGCTTGGGCAAAATCAGGGCCGGCCCCTCGCGCGGCAGATTGCGAGCGCCCTCAACCGCCAAGCGGTGATACCGCATGGCACCTGCTGCGAGCAGGCGAGCGCCGCAGGCAAAGGCATTGATGCGCTTGATGGAAAAGTCGCTATGCTCAGACTCTGCGGACATGGGCCTATCTGAACAAGTCCTTTACCTTGCCCCAAGTGCTTTCGTCCACTTCCGTAGACAAGGGTTGCAGCAGGTCCTGGCCCGGGCCAGCCAAATGCAAAATACCCTCGGGATCTACGGTTGCGAAATAATCCCCGTCGGCGTCCAGACGCGCCTTGATGTACGCGGGCACCTCCGGCGATTGCGCGGCCATAGCGGCCGACCACAAGGTCAGGCCCTCGGCCATCGCTAGCACTTGCTCGTCGCGGGCAATGGCGATAAACCGCTGCTCAGCATCTTGCGCGCTAAACTGCTGCCATAGCTGCAAAACCCGCTGGCACTGCGGAGCTCTATCGTGCGAGAAGACGTAGAATACGCGGCTGTCTTCCGGCAGGACCTGAATATCACCACTGTTAGCTTCACTCGCTGCGACCAGTAGCAGGGCCAAGCCCATCGTCCATGTCGTTCGTAGTGTGCTCATATCGATCCTATTCGGCACGAATTCCGTAATCCTTTTGCACGGCGTCTTTCCCTTGCAGAATCCTCACCAGCGACAGGTGTTGGCTGAGCACCTGTTCGACTT
>JAPOYQ010000585.1:316-2289 GCA_026706505.1 Gemmatimonadota bacterium | reverse complement strand
CCGACCCGGCGTGGCAGGGACTTTCCCAACACCTCGCCGGTATCCGGATCTTTCAGTTCCCGCCCCTTGTCCCACACTCCGTACTTGTTGCCTTTCTCCACTGAATCGGCTAATCCCACATTAATATAAGCGCTCAATCGCACTCGCACAGATTGGCCGTTTTCCCCTGTATCAGCCTGCACCGTGTCAGCCACCACTTCTATGATTTTCGGCTCGGAGACCTTGAGTGCGGCCGGAGGTTGGATGAGGCTATCCAGCCCAGCGGCCAAGTGATCTAGACATCGACCCACCGACTTCCCTAGCAAGGTATTGTGGAATTCCTCGCTCCCCCACTCCATCTGCCCCAAGAGAAAGTACTCCTTTTCCAGTGGCACGAAGGCCGCCGGATTGG
Organism: Gemmatimonadota bacterium; assembly: GCA_026706505.1. The sequence continues at coordinate 1,898 of JAPOYQ010000585.1, read as the reverse complement.
TGATCCCATAGCGCTTGCTGTCCTCAGCTACTTCCCGCATCACCTCGCCGGCTGCTTCCCCGTCTATAACCTTATAGGGATACAGCCGCACCGTGGTCAGACCCTGATAGCTGCGATAGCCGCCGATGGGCACGGTGGCGCGAAAGCGCTTCATACTCATCTCGTCGATCTGCCCCAAGACGACGTAGTCGGCGTCCACCTCGCGGCCAATGGCCAAGGCGCGCCCAACATCGAGCTTGCCTTGCAATTCTTTCTTTTTTAATCGCACGAGCGCCGAATCAATGGACACGGTGCTGAAAAAGGCACTGCCGCGCAGCGAATCGGCCAAGCCTCGGGGTATGGCCGAGTATATATCCCACTCGCCCTTGTATTTCGACTTGTCGCGAAAGGGCATGAAGAGCAGCCGCTGCTTCAGCCCCTCCGAGATGGCGCTGTCGCTGACCACTGAATCCTTTGGAGCTTCCTCCTCTTCCTTTTGATCGCCCAACCCCATAATCGGCACCACAGCCGCCCTTCCGTCTGCCCCCCAGTACAGCGCGGCCAACAAAGCAAGTCCCCCCCGCAAAAACCACCTGTGTCTAGCGGACATCAGTGCTCTCCTTTGGTTTGCGTGAGTACGTAAGGGCCTTGGGGCACGACCGCTATGCGCGCCCCGATACCGTGCCGCACTAGCGCCGCAGCTAGCCCTTGCTCCACAGAGGGAATGACCTCTACCCATATCTTGTCGCGGTACTGAGGATCAATCCCCTCCGAGTAGAACATAACCTCCGCCTTGTCGAGTACCTTGCACAGCTCTTGTAATTGCCATTGGTCAATGGCGAAGAAATCGGAGTCCGCAAGGCGGTCCGAGAATTCGGCGGCACCGGATGCGCCGAACAGCATCTCTACAAATTCCGCACTGCCCAAACCCTCGGCGCAGCGGGCAGCAATGAGGATCGTCCCACCCTCTTTGACGATGGGCAACACCGCCGTCAGACCCTTGACGGCTTGGTAGAACGTCAGGTCGAGCGGCCAGCCAGCGCTGCTAGTGACCGCGATGTCAACCAGCTCGTCAACCAAGACGCCGTTCTGCTGCTCGACGAAGCCGGCCCCTTCGGCATGGGCTTTCTCTAGGTCGCCGCAGAACAGGCCGGTGATTTGCCGCTGGTCATTCATGGCCACATTAAATGTAAAATCAACGCCAGCGCGCTGCGCCACTTCGAGGGCTTGGCGGTGGAAGGGGTTTCCTTCAATAGAGCCTTCGCACACCCGAGGGTGACTCAACAATTCGGGGCCGTGTAGGACGCGCATCGTCTCAATGCCCATCAATCCCGGGCAAATGGCCTTGCGGCCACCCGAGTACCCAGCCATCAAGTGCGGCTCGATCAGCGAGGTAGCGATTTTCAGGTCGGCCTCTACATAAAGCGCGGCGATCCATATTGGGGCACCCCCCGAGGTTTCCCCTAAGTACGTCAGGGTCTCGCGGCGGCGGGCGGTGTGGTTGACAATGCGATAGTTGCGGGCGATGTCGGCCCCGACAAGCTCTACCAATTCCTCGCCTTCGTTGGGCCGGTGCAGGCCAGTGCCAACCAACAGAGTAATA
>JAPOYQ010000585.1:0-306 GCA_026706505.1 Gemmatimonadota bacterium | reverse complement strand
CCGCGAGCGATGCCTTCCTCTTCGAGAATCCGCAGCATTGGCGGCAAAATAACGGCGTTGGGGACCGGGCGGGTAATATCGGCAATAACTATGCAGGCGTTTTTGCGTCCCCGGGCCAGCCGCCGCAAGGACGGAGTCCCTATCGGGCGGGCCAGCGCGTGATCGATCCGCTCCTCGAGCTGGTCGAGCCCCTCACTCCGAGCCATCTGCAATACCGCGGCCGAGTCGGGGACTTCGATTTCGAGGCCGTCGCGGCCATAGTCGAGCTTTGTTTTCATTGCGAATACCTAGGCCAATTTGTCCTCG
>JAPOYQ010000619.1:15068-15562 GCA_026706505.1 Gemmatimonadota bacterium | reverse complement strand
GACCAGTGGATAGAGATTTATTTCCCCGCCGACACTACAGCCGACAACCTCGAACTATGGACGCTGGGCCCTACGGTCTTCTACGAAGTGGAGATCTACGCGTACAGTCCGAACGCTACAGCAATCGAGAAGTTGAGCTGGGGAAAAATCAAGACCGGCCAAGGATCACTTTCAATACTGCGCCAAATACCGTAACTATATAAACATCATGACCGCGCGGACATCCGCCGCTTGCGCGCAGTACCGACCTCAAACGCGGGAGAGTCGATCATGCCCCAAATAACAAAACGCAAATTTGCAAATTTAGCCCTCCTCCTGTTGATCGGCGCTCTGATCGGCTGGGACATCTACGCCCACCAAGCGCAGACCTTTTTCGTGGGAACAGCCGGATCGATGCAGCAAGCCCAAGAGCCTTTGCAGGTAGAAGGTCTGCCCCTCCTGCGCCCAGGGACCCTCACCTTGGGCGAGGGCCATCCGACCGTGGCGGTTGCCAC
>JAPOYQ010000619.1:14680-15058 GCA_026706505.1 Gemmatimonadota bacterium | reverse complement strand
GCTGGTGCGTCCAGCTCCGAATCGCTTGACGTGGCAACCGCCACGTCAAGCGATTCGGAGCTGGACGCACCAGCAGCCCTAAACGCCTCCTTGAGCTTCGCGCAAGTAGATGCCATCGTCCGCCGCGCCCTAGACCTAGACCAATCGGCGCGCTCCATTCGCGCCGTCATCGAGCCAAGCGACTGGGTCGTCGTCAAAGTCAACATTGTGACCAACAGAGGAAATCCCTCCTCGGCATACTACCACAATGGCATTGAACATCCAGGCCAGATCACGGATTTGCGGGTGGTAAAGAGTGTGGTTAACTACCTCATCGAGCAGGTGGGGCCGCAGCGCATCACCATTGCCGAGGGTGGGGCCGAATCTCCCCGCAAAGGT
>JAPOYQ010000619.1:0-14670 GCA_026706505.1 Gemmatimonadota bacterium | reverse complement strand
TTCCCTCCAATGCAGAAGAAGACGGTTGGTCCGTAACCTATCCCGAATTCGGCGATCTCTCGTACATCAAGATGCTAGAAGAATTCGCCGCCCTAGGGGTCTCCACCGTGGTGGACACCTCTGACCTCAACTACGCCCCCTTCCGCCGTGAGCCGGTTCCGGGCGGACCTATTCAGCGCTTGGGCGTGACGCGCCTGCGGTATCCAGGTGCCCAGTTCGGCTTCCACGTAGAGGGCACTGGTAGCTTCCGCAAGGAAGGCTACTTCATGCCCGAACCGATCTTGGACGCCGATAAAGTAATTTCCATCGCCGCTATGAAGACCACCATCTACGGCACCACCCTAGGCATCAAGAACTACGTCGGCACCCTAGCCTCGGAAGCCTACGGCGATGGCACCTCCAAGCGCCAGCACTACCAGAACAACCCCGAGCACGGGTACGTGGACCTGTTCTCCTACAACCCGGCGGCCTATACCGTCATCGAGGGATTCTGGGGCACCGAAGGCGACGGGCCGCAGTGGGGGCAGAACGTCCAGCACAATGTGGTGGTGGCCGGCGGCGATCCCCTCGCTACCGAAGCCGTGGCCAACGTGGTCATGGGCTTCAATCCACTCGACTTGGAGCATCTCTACCTAGCAGCGACCAAGGGCTTTGGCACTTTCGACCTAAACCGAATCCAAGTGGAGGGTCGTGCGCCCGACAGCGTACAGCGCAACTTCGTCAAATCTCGTGGTGGCGGTCGCAGTGGCGCGTTCTACGGGCGCGGCATCCGGCGCTGGCTCGTCGCTGGGCCGTTCCCCAACAGCAGCGATATCGGCTCCGAGCCTCTGCCCAACGAAGCCCAGCTATATCCCCGAGCGGGCGAACCGGCTGGCGATGTGGTGTGGACGCAGGTGGAGCACCTTGGTTACACCGCTGAAGTCTTACCGTTGGGCGACCTCAATGGAAAGGATCAGAACATCGCCAACTACGCCTTCGCTCTAGTGCATACACCGCAGGCGCAGGAAGGCTTTCTATGGCTCGGCTACGGCGACTACGCCAAGGTCTGGCTGAATGGCGATGTGGTCTATGAAAACATTGCCCGGCGCAATTTTCAACTGGCCGATCAGAAGGTTCCGATTCGTCTAGCACAGGGGGAAAACAGGCTGCTCTTCAAGATCGGCAACTCGGCCGGGAACACCGTGCTGACCGCACACGTGGTGGACCAAGACGGGGACCGCCTACCCGGTATCGAATATCTGTTGCCGGGCGAAATTCCCACGGCCGTAGAAGAGTCGGCGACCAGCCAGTCTCTACCAGAAGCACCGGCGCTGCTGGAAAACTACCCGAATCCATTCAATCCCATCACCCGCATCCGATTTGCCTTGCCCCAAGCAGGTTCTGCCAAGCTGGATATCTACAATGCGGCGGGCCAGTGGATCTGCACCTTGATGGAGGGAGAGGTCGTCTCGGGCTATCACGAGGTAATGTGGGACGCGCGCAACGCCTCGGGCTTCAACGTGGCCAGCGGAACCTACTTCGCCGTCCTCAAGGCCCGCGATCTGCGCAAGACCCGACCCATGACCCTGGTCCGTTGAGCGTGGAAAGGATTCAAACCCTTTACCACGACCTGACGCATCTGCTCTGGCAGGCCGCCAGCATTGCAGAGCACTACCTGCGGGATACCTACACGCTGCGCGTCTTGGCAAGTTTCTGGGACTTGGCGGCCCAGCTTTGGTACTTTGTAGTCCTAGGGGCTCTGTTCAGCACTCTAGCCTGGCGCTACTTGCCAAAGACTCGGATCCGTCGCACCCTCCAGCAGCGGGCCAACGGCTCCGTTGTGGCATCCACCCTGCTGGCCCTGATCTCGCCCCTGTGCACCTTTGCTGCCATTCCCGTGGCTGGCCGCCTGATAAACATGGGCGTACCGGCCGCACCTTTGGTGGCCTTTGTCGTGGCCTCGCCGCTGATGAACCCCGCCCTGTTCGTGTACACCGCTGGCACCATAAGTATGGAAATGGCCGTAGCCCGGCTGGTCACGGCGGCCAGCGTGGGACTGCTGGCCGGTTTTGTAGCCCAGTCCACTCTGCGCCGTCTAACGTTCACCATCCGCACAGCAGTCCCTGCAGAGTCCTCTGCGGCCAAGACGGACGGGCGGTCTGAAGCCAGAATACTGGCACAGCGCTTCCGTGGCGACCTGCTCTTCATCGTCAAATTCTTCGGCCTGGGGATCTTCATCGCCGCCTTGGTAAAGACCTTCCTGTCCCAAGAGTTGGTGCTGGCGCTGGTCGGCCCCGGTAGCGTCTGGGCCGTGCCCGTGGCGGTGGCGCTGGGGGTGCCGCTCTACGCCTGCGGCGGCGGCAGCATTCCCATTGTCGAGAGCATGATGCAGATGGGGATGAGTCCAGGGGCGGCTTTGGGATTTTTCATTGCCGGACCGGCCACCAAGTTCTCCACCCTGACCATGCTTGGGGCGGTCTGGGGCCGCCGCATCTTGCTATTCTACCTCGGTTTGATGTTGGTCGGAGCTCTGTTCTGGGGATTTCTCTATCCTTTTGGCGGCGAAAACATCCAAGCCAAGACGGGCGGAGTCTACGAGGAACTGATGGGCCGATGAACAGATCGACAGACCTCGTCGAGATCACCAGCGGATTCTGCTACACCGACTGGCCCTCGCCCTTGAGACAAGGAGCAAATTGCGTTTTATTTGCGAGCCTGTATTCCGGGAGAATGACGCCATGACAAATCAGATTGATCACACCTTCAAGGCTGTGCCGACCCACGACGAACTGCGCGAAATGGACCGCGACTTGCGCTTCTATCCCAGCACTGTCGACGACCCTACCACCCTCACTACCGAACAAGTCGCCGCCTTCAACCGCGACGGTTACCTCAAGGGCTTTCGCATTTTTGACGACGCCGAGATCGCCGAGCATCGAGCCTTTTTTGACGAGCAACTGAGAAAGGTTATGGCCGCCGGCTATGGCAGCTTCACTCTCAGCTCGGCGCATCTTAAGTTCGCCAAGGTCTATGACCTCATGCACCATCCCAAGATCCTCGCCTGCGTCCACGATCTCCTCGGCCCCGAACTAATCGGCCTAGCCTCGCACTACTTCTGCAAGATGCCCAAGGACGGCACGACCATCTCCTGGCACCAGGACGCCAGCTATTGGCCGCTGACGCCCTCCAAGACGGTGACCGTCTGGCTGGCTATTGACGACGCTGACGTCGACAATGGCTGTATGCGCTTCGTCGCGGGCTCGCATCTCCACGGCCAACTCGAATTCCGCCCGAGCGACGCCTCGGAAAACAACGTCCTCGATCAGACGGTGGAAGACGTTGAGCGCTACGGCGAGCTCGTCGACGTCGAGCTCAAGGCCGGCGAGGTCTCGATCCACTCCGACCTGCTTTTGCACAGCTCGCATTACAACGAATCAGATCGCCGTCGCTGCGGGCTAACGCTGCGCTATTGCACCCCCGACGTGCGCGCAATTCCCGGCTACTCTTGGGAGAAGGAAGGCGTGCTGATCAACGCCGCCGACCCGGCTGGCCATTGGGGCAACCCAGCCCGGCCCGAGCGCGACTACGAGGTGGCCTGAGCCGATGGCAAACGACAGACCGCACGTCCTCCTGATTTCCACCGACCATTGGTCTGCTTCCCTCTTGGGCGAAGCCAATCATCCTGCCATTCTCACCCCCACTCTCGACTCCTTAGCCCGCAGCGGCACTCGCTTCTCCAACGCCTATAGCGAATGCCCGGTCTGCATCCCCGCTCGTCGCACCCTGATGACGGGCACTTCGCCGCGCACCCACGGCGACCGGGTCTTCAAAACAACCGCCCCCATGCCCGAGCTGCCAACCGTGGCACAGACCTTCCGCGACGCAGGCTATCAAGCGTATGCCGTTGGCAAGCTCCACGTCTATCCCCAGCGCGACCGCATTGGCTTCGACGATGTACTCCTCGACGAAGAGGGCCGACCACACTTGGGAGCGGTTGACGACTACGACCTCTTCCTCGCGGACAAAGGCCATGCGGGCATGGGGTTTGCCCACGGCATGAGCAACAACGAATACTCCTTCCGTCCCTGGCACTTGCCCGAGGACTGCCACCCGACCACTTGGGCAGCGCGCCAGATGAGCCGGATGATTAAACGGCGCAACCCGGCCAAGCCCGGCTTCTGGTACCTGTCCTTCCGCCATCCGCATCCGCCGCTAGTGCCCTTGCAAAGCTATCTCGATCTCTACCGCGATGTCGACCTCGACGCGCCGCACCACGGCGCTTGGGCACGCGCCTTCGACGATCTGCCCTACGCGCTCAAAGTCATTCAAGGGACCAACGCCCACCTCAAGGGGCCGGAGGTTCTGAGCATTCGCCGTGCCTTCTACGCGCTCTGCACCCAGATCGATCATCAGCTTCGCGTGGTCATCGGCACCCTGCGCGAGGAGGGGCTGCTCGACAATACCATTATTTGCTTCACAGCCGACCACGGCGATATGCTCGGCAACCACGGCCTCTGGGCCAAGCGGCTTTACTACGAGCAGTCGGCCAATGTGCCGATGATCTTGCTCGGAGGCCGAGATGGACGAGTGCCGCACCACACGGTCGACGATCGCCTCGTCGGCTGGCAGGACGTCATGCCGACTTTGCTCGACCTAGCGGGGATCGACATCCCCGACACCGTCGAGGGTCTATCCATGATCGGCGAGGAACGACGCAGTTATCTCTACGGCGAGTGCGGCGAAGGGACAAACGCCTCCCGCATGATCCACGCGGGGCGGCACAAGCTGATCTACTATCCAGTGGGCAACCGCGTCCAGCTCTTCGATCTCGAAAGCGATCCCAGCGAACTGAATGACCTAGCGGGTTCACCCGACCACGCCGCAATCCAAGCCCAGCTCAACGAGCGACTCGTCGGCGAACTCTACGGCAGCGACGAAGCCTGGGTCCAAGACGATCAACTCGTCGGCTTACCCGACCAGCAATGGGCACCCGGTCCCAACCGCAGCCTCTCTGGTCAACGCGGCCAGCACTATCCCGTGCCACCCCAGATCGGTGCCGACAAAGTCGTGGGTGCGCCGTGAAACCTCGCAATTTCCTCTTCATCTTATCCGACCAACACCACAGACTCGCCAGCGGCTGCTACGGCCATCCTCTGGTGCAGACGCCCCATCTGGACGCCCTAGCCGCGCGCGGCACTCGCTTTCAAAACGCCTATACCAATTGCCCGATCTGCGTCCCCGCTCGCGCCTCGCTGGCCACCGGCCGCTACGTGTATCAGATCGGCTACTGGGACAACGGGCATCCCTACGATGGCACGCCTGTCTCTTGGCACCAGCACCTGCGCGAACAGGGCTTCTGCTGCGACTCGATCGGCAAGTTGCACTTCAAGGGGCAAGGCGCAGACCACGGGTTTAGCGAGGAAATCGAGCCGTTGCACGTAGTCGATGGCGTCGGCGATGTCCTCGGCTGCATCCGCGATCAGCCACCCTTACGCGACAAGCACGGCGAACTTGGGCGGGCGGGCGCGGGTGATTCGACTTATTTGCAGTACGACGCCCGCTGCACCGAACACGCCTTGTGCTGGCTCGCCGAGCACCGCGACGATGATAAGCCTTGGGCCGTCTTCCTCAACTTCGTCTGCCCACATCCACCCTATATCGCCCCGCCGGAAATCTACGCCCAATATCCGCTTGCAGACGTGCCGCTGCCGCCGCAGTGGACGCCCGACACGTGGCCCGATCATCCGGCGATGGACTACTTCCGCCGCTTCTTCCGCTTTGACCAAGGGCACAGCGAAGAAACGGTGCGGCGCGTTACAGCCGCGTACTACGGTACCACGACCTACCTCGACCAGCAGATCGGCCGCGTACTCAGTGCGCTCGACGAGTTCGGTCTAACGGATTCCACCCGCGTGCTCTATACCTCCGACCACGGCGAATGCCTTGGGTCCCGAGGCATCTTCGGCAAGTTCACGCTCTACGATGAAGCGGTGGCTGTGCCGATGATTACGGCTGGGCCTGACGTGCCGGAGGGGAAGGTGGTGCAGACGCCTGTTTCTTTGGTGGATTGTTTTCCAACCGCGCTCGAATGCGTCGGGGCCACATTGATCGACGAAGATTTGCCCGGCCGCTCGCTGTGGCAGATCGCGCAAGGGGACGATCGAGAGCGCACCGTCTTCAGCGAGTATCACGCGCTGGGTACCGAGCACGGCACCTATATGCTGCGCCGCAAGCGCTACAAGTACAGTTACTACGTCGGCGCGCCGCCGCAGCTTTTTGACCTGTCAGAAGATCCCGACGAGCTAAACGACTTGTCCGGAATGCCTGAACACCAAGACCTATTGCGAGATTGCGAAAGAGAACTGCGCGCCTTGCTCGACCCGGAAGCGGTTGACGAGCAGGCCCATGCCAGCCAGCGAGCAACCATCGAAGCGGCGGGCGGGACTGCTGCGGTGATCCAACGCGGTGCATTCGATCACTCGCCGACGCCCGGGGAAAAGGCCGCATTTAGATCGCATAAGTGATGTTGAGCAGCACCCATTTAGCGCGCTGATGCGCGAGCGCTGAGCGCAATTTGCCCAGACGTACTGTCGGCCTTTTCTTCTTTTTTATGCCCGACACTCCAAGCAACACGGCAAACCCCAGTCACAGAATTTCTCCAGCAGCTCGTCGCCGCAGCCAGTCGCGGCTGATCGGCGTCGCCGTTAGCGGCTCGATCAGTAGTGCCCTCCTCACTTCCATCGTTCCCCTCTTTCTCCTCTCGCTCAATGCTTCGCCTTTTCTCATCGGTTTAGTCGCCACCAGCGAGTATCTACAGAGGATGGGGCGCGTCGTCGGGTTGCAGCTAATGCACCGCACTGGGAAGGCCGGAATCTTCTTTTGGGGCCGGATCTGCTCGTTTCCGGCTGGGCTAGCACTGGCGCTGTTGGCGTTCTATGGCGCAAACGGGGTTTGGGCTGCTTGGATCGGCCTAGCGCTGTTTAGCGCGCGCGGTCTCGCATACCAAGCGGGCAACACCGCTTGGTGGCCCCTAGTCCAAGACAACACCGCTAGCAGTGGGCTCGGAGCCTTTCTAACGCGCATGCGCCTTCAGCAGCGCCTGCTCGAACTCGCCTTGCCCATCCTGATCGGCTGGTACCTCGGCTCTCAGCCCATGGCTGACGACTTTGGGCCGCTCTTTGCCCTAGCAGTTTTCTCCACCTGCGGTGGGGCCTTCTTGGTGCGCCAAGTAGCTGAGCGACCTCTGTCCCCGCCCGGGGAGGGCCTCATTCGCCGCTTGCGCCAAGCCTTAGCTACGCCCCAGATGCGCGCATACGCGCTCTTTGTCATGGCCCGCACGGCCGTGCTAGCGGCAACCTTTCCGCTGTGGGTCGTGGCGCTCACGGATTGGGGGCTGCCCGTTAGCTACTTCGTCTGGATGACGCCAGTACAAGCCCTTGGCTATGTGGCCGGGCTGCATGGCTGGGGGCGGATGGTGGACCGGCACGGCAGCCGGGGACCGCTGACCATCACCCTGTTGCTACAAGCGGGCATGGCACCTGCTTGGCTTTTTCTGCCCACAGGCCTACCGTGGATCGCTCTTTGGGCGGGAGCTGTCTATTTGCTCTGGGGCGCGCTGGACGGCGGCCACCAGATGGGACAGTCGCGAGCGATGATCGACGCCGTTTCCAAAGAGTACCAGGCCGAGGGATTCTCCCTTGCGATGTACGCCTCGGCACTAGGGGGGATTGTTGGCGGCATTGCGGGTGGGGCTTGTTTCCAATGGTCTGCTGCTCTGGTAGGTCCGCAGGGACCACTTTTTTACTTGTGTGCAGTCCAGCTCGCGTTTGTTGCGGCTTGGCTACTCAGTACTCGGCTGGCCGGTTACCGGGAGCAAACCCCCGTGCGCCGCTTCTGGAGCTTGTCATCTTAAAGCCCTCGTTGTATGTTGCTTAATCCTCACTTCTTAAGATGCCCATGGACGCATGATTCACACTGCAAAGGCCCTTGCCGAACTTGTCGAGCGCGCTCTAGACTGTGAGCGCGTTGCCCTAGACACTGAATTCGTTTGGAACCGCACCTACTATCCCAAGCTAGGCGTAATCCAATTGGCCCTCGCCGACGGCGACTGCCACCTGATTGACCCGGTGGCGATTGCGGATCTCTCGCCCCTTGGTGCCCTGTTGGAGCACGCCGAGGTCGAACTGATTCTCCACGACGCCCAACAGGACTTGGCTATTCTGCGCCGAGCCACGGGTGCTTTTCCGCGCAACGTCTTCGACACCCGCTGCGCAGCTGGGCTTGCCAATATGAGTTCTACCACTTCGCTGGCCGAGCTTTTGGAGCAAACCCTCGGCGTGGTCCTCGACAAGACCGAGACACTCACCAATTGGGTCCGTCGCCCACTCTCCGAAGATCAACTAGCGTACGCCATTGAAGACGTGCGCTATCTGCACGAGGCGCGCGACGTGTTGCAGGAGCGCGTCGAGGAAATTGGTCGCAGCACTTGGCTGACAGAGGAGATGGCCGCGTACGACGACCCGCGGCTATACGAAGAGCGAGACCCGCGCGAGCAATTCACGCGGATCAAGGGCACGGGCCGAGCTTCCTCGCGCGAACTAGCCATCCTCCGCGAGTTGGCCGCTTGGCGCGAAGAAGAAGCCCAGCGCTGCGACCGGCCGCGCAATCACGTACTGACGGACGAAGTTCTCGTGTTACTGGCCCGGCGCAAGCCCCAATCGCGGGAGGAACTGGGCCGGGTCCGCGCACTCGGCAATCGCCGCTACGACCGCTGTCTTGTCGAACAGATTCGCCGTGGCTTGGCCGTCCCCGACGCGGAGTGCCCACCCCGGCCGCGCCGACCTCAACTCGACAAGGAGATCGTCGAACGCAAACTCTCCCAGTCCATGGATTACTTGCGCCAGCAAAGCAACACGGCGCGGATTGACGCGCCCTTTGTCGCGACCCGCGCCGAAGTTCACAACCTTGTCATCGACGCGGTCGCGGCTACGCCCGAGGATCATCGCCTCCTGCGCGGATGGCGGCGCGATTTCATTGGCGAAGCCCTATACGGCATCGCTACTTGCCCTGATTGAATCGTGCTTCATAACTGGCTCTGAGGCGGGCTGAGCCTCGCCAAATCAGACATAGCGGCACGACCAGCACCACCAGCACCGATGAAGATATTAGCCCCCCTGATGTGCCTAAGGCCAAGGTGTACCAGATGTCCCCCCGGTTTCCTTGCAACAACAACGGAAAAAACCCGGCGATCGTCGTCAGAGTGGTAATGAAAATGGGGCGCAACCGCTGGAACGCGGCGCGGGTAACCGCGTCCTGCCGAGCCGCTGGCTGTGTTCGTAACGCTCTAGAAATATGGTGTACCAGCAAGATGGAGTTGTTCACAGAAATACCCATCAAAAGCAGCAGTGAAGCATATCCACCTTGGTCGAAAGAAGCGCCCGACAAGTAAAACCCGGCACCCACCCCGATCAGGGCTAGCGGCAGGGCGAGCAACACCAGCAATGGCCAAGTCCAAGACTCAAAAAGAGCCGCCGCGATCATCCAGACTAAGACGACCGAGAGCAGCACGATGAGGGCCAGTTCTCGTTCTTCCTCTTCACTGAAAACCGACATTATATAACCCCGCGACAAGCTGTATCCATAGGGTATGGGTGTGTGGTCCATTATATCCTGCACCACCATTTCGGAGTAAGAGAAATCGCCCAAGATCGTAAACCCGACCTCTTTGATATAACGCTGATTTTCCCGCTTGATCTCGGGCCGCACATAGTGCTTTTGCAAGTGGCTGACATCGCCGATGCGGGCACCCCCTTCCGCCAATAAGGCCTGATTCAGGCGGCGCAGATCGGTACGGCGGGCCGTCGTATCAGCAACAGCCGCCATATACTCCCGACGGTCCACGTATAGTTTGGCGACCGGGGCCCCACCGTCGAGCCGGGTTTGTATCTGATCGGCGACAGCGGCGTGGTCAAGGCCCAGCGGCGCGGTCTTGGCGTGGTCAATCTGGGCTAGCACCTCGTAACGAGGTGGCCCATAGGCGCGGTCGATGTGAATATCTTTGATCCGCCGCGATCGGCGATCCTGCAATCGATCAGCGATTCCGGTGGCGATTTGGCCTACCTGCCTAAAATTATAGCCCTTTACTTCCAGTCGCCTCGACGCACTCAAACCACCTCCCAGCCCTCTCCCCTCCGGTTCTAGGTCCTGGCCCCATATCCGAAAGCCAACGCCGCCGATGTTGTGCCCGTAAGCCGCTAAATTGTCGTATAGCACGTAGGGCACATTTGACCTTTTGTACTCTTCCTCCAGCAACACCTGCACAAGCCCGTACCGGCCGTGCGTTTGGGTAATGATTCCCCTGATGTACGGGGAAAACAAGAGTACCTGCTTTTCAATGCCCTGCAACAGTCCGTCCAGTCGGCTGATGTGTGCGTTGTGCGGCATTTCGAGGAAGACGATCAGTGAAAACCCTTCGGTTATTTCCCGCAAGAGGTGTCTATACGGTGACTCTTCTATCCGGTGGCCGACGTCGCGGAACAAAAAGTAGGTCGCACCACCGAACACGCTAAAGAGCGCCGGTTTAACCGCGCCTACTAGCGGGTTGCCCCACACCGTGTTGTAGAACCGCGTCCCCCCATCGTAAAGCCGTGTCCAAGCGGAACCGGATCCCCCTTCCTTTTCAGACACCAACACTCTGCTGCCGAACGTACCCAACGCCGCGATACTATCCCTATCGGCGAGCCATTGTTGATACTCTTGACGTGTCTCAATTGCACCTGTGAGCCTCCCTTTTTCCACCAACCCCTGGCGCGTTCCCACTTCGTCTGGCAAGAGCCATAGGGGAACGCCTACCATCCACGCGACTAGCCCTAGCACCCACCCCTTGCGGCGGACGCAAAAGGTGAGAGCGCGGCGGTACGCCCCATAGAGGCGGCGATCTGCCGCTGAGGATGGAGCAACCCGGCGGACGCTCTGGTAGAAAAACGTCGGAATCAGGGTGAGGGCGAAAACTAGGGCTAGGATGAGCGTTAGGCCCAACGACACGACAAAGGGCGTGAAATATCGCTGCAATTGAGGGGAGAGGAAAAACACCGGCAGAAAAGCCCCTAAAGTGGTTAGGTTGGAAACCACTAAGGGGTACATCACCTCGCGCAGACCCTCGGCTATGGCTTCTTTTATATCCCCTTCCGGACCGCAGTCCTCGGCGCGGCGGTGGATGTAGTCATAGACGACGATGGCGTTGTCGATGATAATCCCAAACCCGATGGTAAAACCGGCCAAGGTAATTAGGTTCAGTGGTAGGCCAAAGAGGAAGAACAGGCTGAACGCCCCCAGCATGGAAAGTGCGACCGAGCACAGGATCAACACAGGGGTCTGGAGCCGTTTGAACACCCCGATCAGCACGAGCGCGATACACAGGATGGAGAAAGCGGACCGACGCAGCAAGAAGTGGAGGTCGTCCTCAATGCGAGCGCCCTCGTCGTTGAGCACTGCGATCTCGACCTCCTCCGGCAACTGCGCAGCAATGGCAGCCAGCTTGGCCCGCACCCGTCGGGAGATACCAATCATGTCGCTACCGGCCATCTTTTCGACCTGCACTGCAATACCGTTGCGTCCGTTGATCCGGTACAGGACCTGCGGATCGCTAGTCTGGTAGCGGACGGTCGCTACATCTCCCAAGTAAAGGACGCGCCCGCCCGCCATCCGCTTGAGGGGAATCTGCCTGAGCGCATCGAGATGCTCAACGCCTCCTTGCAGTTGGATGCGGCTCAGGGTGCTGTGCGCCTTGGTCGTCCCCAAGGAGCGGGTCTGCATATCCTGCGCTGCCAACGCCGCCCGCAGTGCCCGCAAGTCAATCCCCCAACGTTGAGCCAAGGCGTGGTCCAACTCGATGAGGATGCCTTGCTCTCTCCCTCCTTGCACCGAGACCTCTCTGACCCCGGGTACAGACAGCAGTGGGAGTCGCACCTTGTCTTCTACGAGTGTGCGGAGCGCGCCCGGGTCCGCGCGCCCGAGCACCTGAAAACGGATAAAGCCGCGCAGGTCGCGCAGCAGATCCGGCTCAAAGCGCCGCACTACTGGATAGGAGACGCCCGGGGGCCGCTGGCGGAAGAACGAGTGGATTTTCTCGTTGAGTTCCAATTCGGCTAGCTGCAAATCGGCCGTGCGGGCAAATTCGGCCGTGATATAGGCTCTCCCGGCCGAAGTGACAGAGCGCAATTCGACTACATCTGGCACTCCTCGCACTAGCGACTCTAACGGGGCTGTGAGCCTCGATTCTATCACGACGGCCGAGGCCCCCGGCCAAGAAAGGTTCACCGTTAGCTGGGGACTATCGGCTTCTTCCGTAGTGTCGATGGGTATGAGGGGAGAGCAGAGCAGACCGATGGCCAGCACAGCCGCACTGGCGACTCCTATGGCCACGGGCCGGTCTAACAATTTGTCGGCTATCCCCACCGTCAGACTTTCTCTCGTACCACCACCGAGTAGAGGATGGGAATGACAATTAGAGTTAGCAGGGTCGCCAGGGATAGACCGCCGACAATGGCCCAGGCCAGCGGATGCCGCAACTCGGCCCCACTGCCGCTGGACAAGGCCATGGGCAGGAGGCCGCAAACTGTGGTCAGGGTGGTCATGCAAATGGGCCGGAAGCGCTTTTGTCCGGCTCCCACAATAGCCTCCTGCAGGGTGCCGTCAGAGCGGAAGCGCTTGTGGATGAAATCGACCTTGACAATCGAGTCATTCACCACAATACCCACCAGTACAATACACCCCAACAAGGACATGATGTTCAGGGTATTATTAGTCGCCCACAATGCGAAAACCACCCCCATGGACGCTAGCGGCACGGCCGCGACGATCACAAAGGGGACGACCAGCGATTCAAACTGGGCGGCGAGGATGCAGTACACCAAGATCACCGCCAAGGCGACCAGCACGTACAGGTTCCGGTACTGCTCTTGCATCTGCGCGTAGTGGGTTCCGACGGCTACCCAGTGCCCACTGGGCACGGTCAGGCCATCCAACAGCGCGGTGAGTTTGGCTTGGGCTTCGGTGCGATCAATGCCTTGAAGAGTAGCCGTTATGGTTGCGGTGCGACTTTGGTCTTCGCGATGGATTTCCTCGTAGCCTTGGCTGGGTTCCAACCGGATGAGTTGGGAAAGGGGAACGTGGATGGTGCGGTCTTTTCGCTGCACCGGGTACTGTAGGCTCAAGATGCGCTGTGGGTCGAGCTCGTCGGAGTGTCCGGCGCGCACCCGAATGTCAATGCGATCGACAAAATCGACAAACTGGGTGGGGGTGCTGCCTTGTAGCTGCCGGTTGATGAAATCGGTGAGTTGTTCGATGCGAATGCCATAGTTTATAGCGGCGTCGCGGTCGATAACGACCTCAAAGGTCCGCTTGCCGGTTCGCAGGTCGGAAACCACGTGCGCAAAGCCGGCGGTCTGCCGCATAAAGTCTGCGGTCTGCTCGCTCAGAGCCGCCAAGGTTTCTAGCTGAGGCCCGACGATCTTCACGTCGAATAGGGTCTGCTGTCTCTGAAACAACTGTTCAAAGACCGACTCTGGCTGGGCGAGCGTCAGGGATAATTCGCCAAAGTCCGCGAAGGCGGCTTCCAATGTTCGCTCCACCTCCGCGCTTGGCACACCCTCGGCAAGCTCAAGGTCGAGGACCGCCTTATTCAGTCCGGGCCGATACCCCCCGGCTACGCTCTCGCGGACGATGCCCACGGATGCCAACACGGAGCGGACGCCGGCCTCTTGCCGCAGGCGGTGCTCCAGCCGAGCGACCGCCGCCGAGGTGGCCGACAAACTCGCCTCCGTCGGCAACTCTACGTGCAAGACGAGATGCCCTCGATCCACATCCGGCATGAGTTCCCGATCCAATCGCACGGCCAGCCAGCCACTCAAGGCGAGCAACGCAAACGCGGCCACCATGACCGTGTAGCGGTGGCGCAGGGCACCGGCTAAGACCCGTTCATAGAGAGCAAAGAACGCGCCGAACACCCGCTGAAAAAGGTCAATGGTCCAAACCAACGGGGTCGCCATCCGATGGAGGACACGGCTCGGTTGCCTCTTCCATCTTCTAGAAGACAGCATGGGCAGCAGGGTAATGGACACCAGCAGGGAAGCAGCTAAGGCCAAAGAGATGGTGACGGCCTGCTGGTAAAAGAGCGCCCCGGCCATCCCTTTGACGTACACTAAGGGCAGAAACACGGCCATGGTGGTCAGGGTCGAGGCGGTAATGGCCAGCCCGACCTCCTCGGTGCCGAGCACGGCCGCCTCGCGGGAGGTATGGCCCAATTCGCGATAGCGGTAGATGTTTTCCAGCACCACAATCGAGTTATCTACCAAAATCCCAATGCCCAGCGCCAGCCCGCCCAATGAAACGATATTAAAGTGAATATCGAGGAAATACATGCAGATGAAGGTGGTGACGATAGAAACAGGTATAGATAGGCCGACGATAAGGGGATTTTTGAAGTCTCTGAGGAAGTAGATGAGGGAGATAAAGGCAAACACGCCCCCTAGGTATAGCGCCTCAATCACACTGTCGATGGATGCTTGGATAAACTCGGCTTGGTCAAAGACCGGCCGCACCGTAAAATCGGGATAGTCCAGCGAAAACTGGTAAAGGTCGCCGTACACCTTCTCAGAGGTCTCTACTGTGTTGGCCCCGGCCTCCTTAAAG
>JAPOYQ010000045.1 GCA_026706505.1 Gemmatimonadota bacterium | reverse complement strand
GAGCGCTGTTGCTGAAAGCCCAAGTGCTGTTCCGGTGCCATATAGGGCGGAAAATCCCTTGGGTCCAGTAGTAGGGGAATGGTAGCCGTCCAAGGCGAATCGTTGGTGTTTTGCACCCAGCCGCTGGGCGGGTCCAGCAGGCGCGGCAAATCTCCGTACGCGTGCGTCTCCGTCCACAGGGTCGCTGCCGTATTCCCCGACACCACACCCTGCCAATAGTCCCAATCGCCCCGACTCCGGCGCGGTGTGTGCCCCCCGAACAAATAGAGGATATGCCCGTCCCGGTCGGCATACACCACGTTGAAGAAGGGCATCTGCAAGCGCTGGAGCGCTGCCTCGAACTGAGCTAGCGAGGTCGCCCGGATCATGTCCCAGTATTGCTCCATGAGATGGGGTCGATCTAGGCCTACCAAGCGCAAGGCCACAGCCTTGTCCTGCCTGCGGGCCAAAACCGGCCCGTGCACCGAGCGCAAGATGAGCAGTGGCTCGGCCCTGCGCGTCCCATCCTCCTGCCGTACCCACAGCGTGTCCACGCTCTGCTCAAAGGCCCGCACGCGGTCGTCCCATCGGTAGCCGCCCTCCATCAATTCCAACTCGTATAGGTCGGCCCCGTCCATGGGGTTGTTCGTGTGGGTCCAGCCCAAGTGGTCGTTGAAGGCAATGCCCAAAAGGGGAAAGCCCACCAGCGTCGCCCCGTACGCGTCCAAACCCGGCCCCTTTAGCTGTACTTCGAACCAAGTCGTCATGCCGCCCCAGGGCAAGTGCGGATTGGCCAACAACATGGCGTGGCCACTGGCCGACCGGGATGGGGCCACAGCCCAAGCATTGGATCCGGCTCGCTGCCAATTTTGTGCCTCCCGGGCCTGACTGGAGGCTACAAAAGACAGATGGATGACGCGCTGCAAATGCGCCAGCGGATCCTCCGGCGTGACTGGCAGTACTAGCTGCCGGTCGGGGCTGAGTTGGTCGGGATAAGCTCGGGCATAGGCGTTTATTCCGGCGACAAAGGCGTCGAGGTAGGTGCGCATCTGAGGGCTTTGCACTTGGTACCAGGTGCGGGCTCGTTGGGGGACGCTCATGATCCGCACGTACTGATCTCCTTGGACATAGCGCCTTCCCCAGTACTCGGCGGCCCGGCCTCGGGCTTGACCGTACAACTCCAACAGCAAATCTCCGTGATTGGCCATCTGCGCCCAGCCAAAGGCGTAGAACAGCTCGGGCATATCGCCGGCGAAAATGTGCGGCACACCCCAACTATCCCACAGTATCTCAGTCGGTCCGGCTGGCTCTTCCATTGGACGCGATGCCGGACCACAGGCGTTCAATCCCGCCACAAGAACGATCAACAGCAGAAGACTCGGCATACAAAATCCTTTCCAGCGCGTCGCATTTCGTCGGTACCTTTGCTTGACTCCTGCCCGGCCGCGAACTCCTCGTTGCGCAAAAGCGTCTGCAAGGTGGACGTGAATTTGATCATGTTCCGCCTAGGCTGTTGGCTGGTCCGTATTCCTCGATCTTGGCCATTGGCCTCTTCCTTGCGTAAGTTTGAGATTAGAACACCAAAACGACGTCTGGGGGTCAGTTCCCCCATCGCCTAGGGAGATGTCAGCCTCTACGTCCTGAAAAGCAGCAGTAGCCGGAGTAGGCAGTATCGAGCGTTGTTGAATATAAAAATGCCATCGGTAGAGTACTTCATCAACCACCTCGGGGACGAGGTGGTGAAAGTGTTTTGCATATGAACTTCAATACCACTAACAGCACGTTTCGCCAACTTATGGGCAATGGGATGAGTTATCGCGTACCGCTGTTCCAACGCGACTATTCCTGGGGGGGCGATGAGTGGGATGATCTGTGGCAGGATCTTGTTGCGCTGTTCGGCGAGGACCCAGAACCCGCTCATTACATGGGCTATCTAGTACTGCAATCGGCGGACAACAGGGCATTCGATATCATCGATGGACAGCAGCGTATGACCACGCTGAGCCTGTTGATGCTGGCTGCGGTAGCGCATCTGACGGACTTAGCCGTGTCGGCTGACCCGACTGACCCACAACGTAGGCGCGCAGAGCAGTTGCGTAGCAATTACATCGGCTATTTGGACCCAGTGAGCTTAGTGCCGCGCTCCAAGCTGACACTAAATCGGCATAACGATCGCTTTTACCAGAATTACCTAGTCCCCTTAGAGAGTCTGCCGCCAAGGGTATTGGACGCATCGGAACATCTGCTGCGCCGGGCGTTTCTCTGGTTCAGGGAGCGCATCAAGGAACGATCAGGTGATGACGGTGAGTCTGTTGCGCGCTTTGTCGATGTCGCGGTAGATAAGTTGTTTTTTACGATCATCACCGTGACCGACGAATTAAATGCCTTCAAAGTATTTGAGACCCTGAATGCTCGCGGCGTACGCTTGTCCGCTACCGATTTGCTGAAGAATTACTTATTCTCCGTCGTCTCGCGTGGCAATGCGCACGAATCGGATATCAACAACTTGGAAAGCCGCTGGGAGGATGTCGTCGGGCTGCTGGGAAGTGAGAGTTTTCCCGAGTTCTTGCGGGTCTTCTGGAACAGCCGCAACAGGCTGGTGCGCAAGGCGGACTTGTTCAAAACCATGCGCAGTGCCATCCGCGATAGGGCCAAGGTGTTTCAGTTGATCCGCGATATGGACAGGCACGCAAGGGTGTATTCGGCTCTGCGCAGCCCGGAGGACGACTCTTGGACAGCAGAAGAGCGCGCAAGTCTGGCCCAGTTGCAGATGTTCAACGTGCGTCAGCCGTTAGCGCTATTGCTGGCCGCATTTGAGCAATTCGCGGAACGCGACCGCGCCAGCTTTGGACGTTTCTTGCAGGCTATCGCAGTAGTGTCGTTTCGCTACAACGTGATTTGTGGACGCCAAAGCAACGAGCAGGAGGTTGTGTATAACCAGATTGCCCGCGAGCTATCGGCAGGCGAAATCGTCAGCGTGCAGGCAGCGATTGCAAAGCTGCGGCCAGTCTATCCCACGGACGCGGAATTCAGGGCGGCGTTTGCAGACAAGGCCCTGCGAACAACTAGCGCACGCAACAATAAAGTCGTGCGCTTTATACTATTCCGGCTAGAAGCGCAGTTGTCGGGGCAGCACTTTGGATTCGAGAGCGCGAAGTACAGCATTGAGCACGTGCTGCCAGAAAATCCGAGCGACGACTGGCTCCAGTTCGACGATCAACAGCGGGAGGCTTCTACTTATCATCTAGGTAACATGACGCTCTTGACGACCGCAGACAATCGCGATTTGGGCAACTCGGGATACGCCGAAAAGCGAGCGATCTACGAGAAGAGCGACTTCGCAATAACGCGCAAGCTGGCAGAAGATTTTGATGCTTGGACCGTGGAGAAGATCCATTCACACCAAGCATGGATGGCTAGACAAGCTACAGGTATCTGGAGAGTCAATTTCTGAGTAGGTTCCAACTTGACGCGGTTCCATGTGGACGGTATCCCTTTTGGCAGGTTGAGCACCCGACCTTCAGCGCCTGCTCGGCTCAACCTTCGGGGCGGGTGGTACGCAACGTCTGTTGCCTCTACCGCTCCTGGCGTTCGCCGAGCAGTACCCATCCCCAATGCCAGACGGTGCTGCGGCAGGATGGGGAGGAGGCCAGTAGAGACGGCGACGGTTTCTACGCCAAGCAGCCAGTGCGGTTGTAATGGGTCTCGTATACTCCTCCGGTTCGTCTCAGGCCGGGTCGCGGCGGTAGGGCCAGAGAGGGTAAAGCCGATTGCTTTAGCTATCGGTGGCATTACGCTCATACGATAGCCAACACCCATACAAAACCGCTTTTTATCGAGAGGATACTTATGCGCGCCTTTCAACCCTACGCTTCTTTAGAACGCTACATTGGCCGCCGCCTCTTGGCGCTGCTGGCCGCGCTGGCCCTAACCGACATTGCGATTGTGCTGAGCGCGTCGCTGAGCACTGCCTTGATGAGTACGGCATCCGGGGCCGATGTGGTCCGCGCCCGCGCTATTGAAATTCTCAATGACGAGGGACAACCTGTGTTCGTGGCTACGGCTGACGAGCGCCAGAATGGCGCTTTGTGGGTGGGGGCTGGCCGCGGTCAGGGTGGGGTTAGCCTTAGTAGCGATGCGGCCGGCCACGGCTTGCTCGTGGTCAACACGGCTACTGGCGCGCCGCTGGTCTCGCTTGTAAGTAGCGATCAAGAGGGGGGTGCGTTGCAGGTGTACAACGCCGCGGGTGAGCAGTTGGCATACCTAGGCGCGAGCGAGGTCGGCAGTGGCCACTTGGCCCTGCGGAGTGCGCTCGGCAATTTGCTCATCGCTGCGGGTGAAGATGAAGGCAGTGGCTTGCTGATGGCCAACAATGCCGCAGGCGTCAACATCTTCCTCGCTGGTGCCGATTCGTCGCAAAATGGTGGCCTGCTGATCAATAGCCGCACCGGCGAGAACCTGATCTACGCGGGTGCGGGTGCCGGCGGCAACGGTGGTTTGCACGTCAACGCTGCGAATGGAACTCACCTCGTCTTCTTGGGGGCCGATGGGCAGCGCAACGGCGCAGTGGGGATTTGGGACCGCAATGGCGCGGGCAGCGTCTTACAGAAGTAGCGTTTGAATCCACTCTATCCAGGGGCAGGGCGAATCATGGATTCCAGCGAGCGATGCCTTGGGCGATCCGTCTTATTCACGGGGTGCGTGGTTGTTTGCGCCTTTTTCAGCGTATCCCCGGCAAGTGCCGACGAGCTTCGCTTTGCCTCCCGCCGCGACTGGCAGGCTTGGCCGCTGCCCGGCACGGTCGAGTTGACTCCACAGGGTGGGCTCAAGCCCATCGCTGCCCGCCGCAATATCAATGCAGCCCTCAATGCCTCGGCTTTTGGCGGCGGCATCCGCCGCGCTGGTTCCAACCTACGAGACGCGCCGTTGGTCATGGATGGCGATCTTTCCACTGGCTGGCACCCACATCTGGACGATCCTCCCGAAAGCTGGAACATTGAAGTCGATTTGGGCCGGGGCGTCTCCGCTCGCCGCGTCAAGCTGATCTTCGATCCCGAAGGACCGGCCCCAGCGCTTTTTGACCTGCTGCTTTCCACCGGCGAACACGCCGTTGACGAGGTCGATAATCCCATTGCCGGGACCGTCGTCTATCGCCAGCGCGAGCGCTTTAAGGAGAACACCCGCTACGAGATTACCTATGAACTTGACCAGTCCTTCCACACGCCGATCCAGTACGTGCGCTTGGACTTGCTCGCCCTCGAACCGAATACCCGCCTTGTCGAAGTCGAGGTCGAAGCGCTGGGCGACAATCTGGCCTTGGGGACACTCGAACGCGGCGGCAACCTCGAAGTCGTTCTCGATGCGTTTGTCACCCAAGACCTCATTCCGTTGGGCAACGCCCGAGTGCTCATTGACGGCGATCTCTCCACTCGTTGGTTCGTGCGGCGCACCATCCAAGCCGAGCGCGACGTCTTTTCGCATATCGTCCTCGACTTGGGGGCCACCTACTTTGTCGATAAGCTCAAAATCGTCGGCGGCGTGGTCGCTCGGCCCGGCGGTGGCATTACCGCGGGTAGCGGTCGGGTCATTGCTTTCTTCGTTACCCGGCGCTCCTTTGGGTTCAATTTCTATGAGGTACTTGGTTCCGACGGTTCCGTGGCACCCGATGGTACCTTAATCTGGCAGAAGTACTATTCCGGCACTGCTAGCGAACACGTCAAAAAAGTAATCGGTGCCGCCACCCACGAGTTCGGGCTAGTGCCTACACGCTTTATCCGGGTGCTGTGGAAGAGCTGGGACGCGAGCAATCGCTGGGTCTTCCGGGGCTTCGCCGAGGAACTCCAGGTATTCGGTGAGGGCTTCCCGCAGAATCTGGAATTTCTCTCGCACATCATGGACTTCCAAAGTCCTAAAAGCCTCAATGCCCTATCCTGGGAGGCCGACATTCCGCCGGGCACCCGGCTGGAAATACGCAGCCGCTCCGGTAACGAGGTCGAAAACCTCCTCACCTACTACGACAAGAACGGCAAGGAAGTCACCAAGAGGCGCTACGACAAGCTGATTTCCAGCTTCAAAGGGCCTATTGACACCTCCCGAGTCATCGGCGGCGACTGGAGTGCGTGGAGCAAGCTCTACGCCTTCTCCGGCCAAGAGTTCCAGTCGCCCTCGCCACGGCGCTACGCCCAGATCCAGATGCGGATGGTCACCGCAGATCCAGCGGTGGCACTGCAACTCGACGAACTCAGCATTGCATTTAGCGATCCGCTATCCCAGCGCGCTGTCAGCGAGATTTTCCCGACCCAAGTCCTGCCGGGTGAGGAAACCGAGTTCCGCTTCTTTTTGCGCCCGCGCGAGACCAAGGCATCTGGGTTCGACCGCCTCGTCTTGGAGACGCCGACGCCGACGCGCTTTATTCGCGCCTTGGTCAACGACGAGCCCTTAGAGGTCACAGACCAGCCGGTCGAAGCTGGGTTTGCGGTGACCTTCCCCCAGCCGTTGCGCGACAACGACCTCGTCGAATTGCGCTTTGCCGCCCAGGTCTTCCAGCAGTCCACCCCCTTCGTCCTTTTCATCCAAGACGCGCGCACTGAGGAAGCCAGCCGCCAGCGCGTCGATCCTGGGGATGCTACCGACCAAGTCGCCAGCAGCACCAACGTCGTCGGTCTGCCCGTCGCCCGCGACCTTCTGCTCAACGTCGTCTTCGACACCGCAGTGCTGACGCCCAACGGCGACGGCATAAACGACGCGCTTGCCATCCGCGCCGACGTGATCAATATCCTCGAACCGCGCCCTTGGCACCTGCGGCTCTACGACTTGGCCGGCCACGAACTCGTCGAGCGCTCGCAAGCTGTTACCGCGGGTGCTCAGGACCTCACTTGGGATGGCCGCGACCAAGTAGGGCAACTGGTGCCGCCCGGCCTCTATTTGCTCGAGCTCCACCTCGATGGAGATGCCCATCAGCAGCGCATCCGGCGCGTGGTCTCAGTGGTCTATTGAACTTTCCTTAAAAGAGCCTAGCGCGTCCGATAGCGTCGCCAGCCGCTGCGCTCCACTCGCCAGCCTAGCGCGTCGAGATGGGTTGCACGAATCTGTTCGATGTGGTGGGTATGGGCCTCGGCCTTTTCTTCGCTAAAGGCGTAGTGGCGCAGGCGCTCGGGATCGAGTTCGATGCCTAGCCCTGGCCCCGTGGGCACGGTGAGGAACCCTTGGTCATAGGCCATTTTGCCGCCGCAGATCACGTCGCCAGCCCACTGGTTGTAATGCGCGTCGATCGCGTGCGCCGAGAAGGGCGGGAAGGCGCGGTCCCTCCCCCAGACGATGTGATAGGGCATTTCGTAGGGAAAGGAGAAGGCGGCGATGTGTAGGCGGATCGCCATCGCCGGTCCCAGTTCATAAGCGCTGTGCATGCCGATTCCCATGCCCAGAAAGCGCGCCGCGTCGTAGTAGCGCTTGAGCGCCAGCGGTCCTGCGTAGGCGTCGGGAGCGGAAATGTCGGCTGGCTGCCAGCGACGTAGCGCGTCCAGATCCAGCTCTGCGTCTAAGGCATCATCGCCGTAGCGACCCTTGGGGCTGGGATGCGGTACTAGAGGCGGCAGCCAAGCGTGCGACGAGATTGGTATGGTGCTCAACAGCCGCAGGCGATGGCCGGCGCGGAAGATGTGAGCGAAACGCCCGCCTACTGGTTCCTCAATCCACTCCGGATGGTAGTCCTCGACCTCGCGCATAAAGCGCAGCGCCTGCGCCTCGCCCCAAGAAGCGTGTGGATCGACGCGAATGTCCACGTCCGACCCCACGGCTGCGCGGATGTTGCGCACCAATTCCACGTAGTGCTGCGGTTCAAAATCGCACATCGAGAGCTTGATGTTTTGGAAGCCGTGGGTGCGGATAATCTCCTGTACGTAGGATGGGTAACTCTCAAAGGTAACGGCGTTTTCGCCGTTGAGGTCGGGGAAGCGATACCAAGTGTAGGCCGACATGGGCACGCGCTCTGCCAAGGGGGTTTCCAGTGCGAAGCATTCGTGCAAGTACTGGCTCAACGGTCGGTTGGCGATTTTGCCGATTAGGTCCCAGTAGGCCAGGCCCATATCGGCGCGGATGCTTGGGTCAAAAGGATTTTTGCCCAGGACGTTGCCCTTTAATTCTTCGGCGTCCGCATTGGCTCCCTCGGCAATGCCGACCAAGCCTTTATCGGTCTCAAACTCGGCGAAGGTAAAACTTTCGGCCGAGCCATCCCAGCGCTTGGTTCCAACCCAAGGCATTAGCACCCGGAAGACGCGCACGTCGCGGATGGTGTGCCCGGCTGCAAGACCTTCGTCTTGGATGCGCTGCTCGACGGCTTTGGCTTGGGCGACGGTCTCGCGGTCGAATTCGGCCAGTTCTGCTATGGGGTCCACGTTGATTTTCTCCCGTTTAATGGTCGTTAAAAAAGAAGGTGAACAACCCGAATCTACTCAGACGTACTTTTTCCCTGCAACCAATATAGGGACGCTCTTGCTCTACTCCGATTCGACAGGGTATATTCCACATATCTAACAATGATTTCCTTTCCGAGGACCGCATTACGTGAGAACGTTCAACGTACAGATTAGCATCGGCGACCAACAGCGGACACAATGGATCGATTTGGATGCGCTAGTGGATACAGGGGCGTCTATAACCTCGGTTCCGGCGTCCGTTCTGCGCCAACTGGGGGTGACGCCCTTGATGCAACAGCGTTTTCAGTTTGGCCAAGGCGAGGTTAGGCTTATGGACGTTGGCCAGACGTGGCTGCGAGTTGAAGGGCGAGAGGTGGTTACGCTCGTTTTATTCAATGCGGAGGAGACTGTGCCATTGCTAGGTGCTCTGGCCCTTGAAGGCGTGTTCATGGGCGTCAATCCAGTGGCCAAAAAACTTGAGCCGGTAGAAGGATTTATGGTGTAGGGACCAACGACGTGATCGATGCCATAGACCTCTTTGAAAGCGGAACCCAAGGCTACCATACCTTCCGCATCCCATCCCTGATTACCACACCCACTGGCACTGTACTAGCCTTTTGCGAAGGCCGCAAAAACGCCCGCGGCGATACCGGCGACATCGACATGCTACTGCGGCGCAGCGACGACGGCGGGCAGACGTTTGCTCCCTTTGAACTGGTGTGGGACGACGGCCCGAACACCTGCGGCAATCCCTGTCCGGTGATCGATGCCCGCACGGGGGCGATTTCTCTGCTGATGACGCACAACCTCGGCCATGACCACGAGCCCGAGATCATCGACCAAACGAGCGAGGGCACCCGCACCGTGTGGCTGACGCGCAGCGAGGACGACGGACGCACTTGGTCGCCTCCGGTGGAGATCACGTCCGTAGCGAAGCAACCTAACTGGACTTGGTACGCCACCGGCCCAGGCGCTGGCATCCAGCTAGCCACCGGTCGGCTCGTCGTTCCCTGCGACCACATTGAAGCGGGAACCAAGAAATACTACTCGCACGTCTTGCTCAGCGACGATGGCGGCCAAAGCTGGCGGCTCGGCGGCTCGACCCCGCAAGATCAAGTCAACGAGTGCGAAGTTGTCGAGCTGCAGGACGGCCGTCTGTTGCTCAACATGCGCAACTACGACCCAAGTATCCGCGCCCGCGCTTTTTCGTTTAGCGACGATGGCGGTCAGAGTTGGTCGTCTATAGCGCGCGATCCCGTCCTCGTCGAGCCGATCTGCCAGGCCAGCATCCGCCGGGTTGGCACTAGCGTACTCTTTTCCAACCCCGCCAGCACTGAGGGCCGCCAGAACATGACTGTGCGGCTCAGTGACGACGAAGGCCAAACGTGGGCCTGCGCCCGCGTTTTACACCCCGGTCCATCAGCGTACTCCTGTCTGGCCGCCTTGCCCGATGGCCGCGCCGCTTGTCTTTATGAATGCGGTGCCGAGCATCCCTATGAGCGCTTGACCCTGGCCCGCTTCTCGCTGGACTGGGTGCGCGCCACGTCCTGAGGAATTTTATGAAAATCACCGACATCCGCACCCTTTGCCTTTCCCGCCCCCACGAACCCGAGCGCCAGTGGTTTAGCGCCGCCTTCTACGTGGAAAAAGCCGACTGTCCCATCGTCGTCATCGACACGGATGCCGGCCTGCAGGGCATTGCCGAACCTTCTACCTATGGCGATCCACCGGTCATTCGCCAGCGGCTCGACGCGCTCAAGCCCAGTCTCATCGGTCGCGATCCGCTCGACCCGGATCTTGCGTCCAGACCCACTGGCGACCGCTCAATGTACATTGCCTACGCTGGTCTCGAACTGGCGCTGTGGGATCTGCGCGCCAAGGCACAAAATAAAACAGTCGCCGAACTCATCGTCCCCCTCATCACGCCCGACATTCCCGAGCGCAAACCGCGCACCCTCTTCCGCATCTACGCCTCGGGCGGCGTCCAGTACGACTGGGACGACCGCCCAACATCCGTCGTCGATGAAGCACGCGCTCTAGCCGACCGGGGATTTACCGCCTATAAGATGCGGCTGGGCACCGAGTGGTCGTGGTCGGGCGTCACGGTTGCGCAGATGATCGACCTGTTGCAGAAGGTGACCGACGCGGTGGGCGAGCGCATGGAGCTGATGCTGGAGGGCAATTGCCGTCTCGACGAGGCACAGGCCCGCGAGATTGGCCACTTTCTCGACGAAGCGGGCTGGGCGTGGTTTGAAGAACCGCTGCCCAAAGATCAAATCGACGGCTACGCCCGCCTCAACGCCGAACTACAGCTGCCCATCACCGGCGGCGAATCCAACTCGACCCTCGACCAGTTTGAGCCGTTCTTCGCGCAAAAAGCGTATACCAAGGGCCAGCTCGACGTCGGCGTCTGTAGCCTCGGCGAGGCCATCCGCATCTACCACTGCGCCAAAGAGTACGGTGTCGAGCTTTTCACTCAGAACTGGCACAACGGCCTGTTGACCATATCTAACGCCCACTTCCTCGCAGCTCTTCCCGAAGAACACGTGCTGGAAATGTTCATCGGCCAAGGGCCGTTGCAATGGGATATTCTCAAAGACCCGCCCGCGACCGAAGGCTACCTCGCGTTGCCCGCTGCACCCGGCTGGGGCGTGGAACTAGCCGACGATCTCGAAACGCGCTTTCCCTATATCTCTGGGCCTTGGGGGCGTGCGGTGGAACGCTGAGAAGAGCATTCAAATCCACATCGGACGTTTTGCGATGGTAGGGCAGTCCTTGTCCGATCCAAAGATTTGACAACCAACCTTGGCCCCTTGTAAAATAGTCCGCCTTCATTCACCTTTGGAGCCAACATGATTAAAGATCCTCCGCTACTCACGGTCCGCCGCAACTTTCCGCGGCCTTCGGAAGCTGTCCTACGCGCCCTGCGCAGTGTTCCCACTGGCTTTATAGTCGATTGCATGAACGGTCGCGGCGCGCTCGATTACCGCATCAAGCCGCTTGATTCCGACAACTGCAAGTTCGTCGCACCCGTTGTCACCTGTCATCCGGGGCCGGGCGACAACCTCGCCGTCTTTGCCGCTCTCGAGATCGCACAGCGGGGGGACGCGATCTTCATCGCCACGGATACGTTCACCAAGACTGCGGTTGCCGGCGACAACATGATGGCCATGGGCCGCAACCGCGGCGTGGTCGGTTTGGTCACCGACGGCCTGATGCGCGATATAGATGGGATATTGCCCGTTGGTTTGCCCGCCTTTTGCCGGGGTATTACGCCCAACTCCTGTACTCGCAATGGACCAGGTACGGCCGGGATGCCGGTGGTCATGGGCGGGATCTGCGTGGATGCTGGTGAGATCGCGGTTGCCGACCAAGACGGGGTGGTGGTCATTCCCCACGACCAGTTCGATCACGTCTGCGCGACCTTACCCCAAGTGCGCGAGGCCGAGGAAAACCTCTCCCGCCAGATCCGCTTAGGTTTGGACAATATGGAGGGGATACGCGAGCTGCTCGACTCGGACCGCACGGAGCACGTCGACTAATCTTCGACAATCACCAAACTCGGCTGGTCGAGCGCTACCTCTGGCAGCCGCTCGGCCTGCATCTCTTCTACGGTTCCGTCGGCTAGGCGATAGAGGCGCGCCAATCCCGCAATCTCCCAAGCGGATGGGACCGTAGCTCCCGCAACTGATGGTAACAGCAGGGCCAACGTGCGGGCCGATCCCCGGATCAGCCGCGCTGTCGCGCTGTCGCTTTCCAAGCTAGTAGCCTCGACAAAGGGTACGCGGAAGCGCTGGATCAGTGCATTGAGGCAGCGCAGGACGCCGAAGACGGGCCGGGGGTTGCACAGGGGGTCCAGAAGTCCCTGACCGACATCCATGGTGCGGTCCAGATCGATAAAAGGCTCGACAAAGAGCCGCGCCCTCGGCAGCAGCGCCGTTGCAAAAAGTGCTTCCGCGGCCCGGACGGCATCGTCTTGGTCGCTTTGCCCCGGCAGTTCAAAGAGCAAATCTAGCCGTCCCATCGTGGTCAGGGCACTTACCTCGCGCCAAGCCAAGGCATCTTCCCAAGGGGCCGTTGCGTCCAAGCGGCACAGGGCCGCTTCTATCCACGTATCCGCGTTTTGCAATAGACGGTCGAGTTGGGCCACTTCGTCGGGCCGGTAGCCGATCCGGGTGCGGGGGTGCTGTTTGCCGGTTATCTGCTGGCCGGGGATTACCGGAGCCAAGGACAGCCGCAAATTGCGGTGGTAGCTCTTGAACAGATATAGACACGACGACGAGGGCCAAGGCTCGCCCGGCGTCTGGATCTCCCAAGTGTCCACTTGATCGCGGTGACTTTCCAAGATGGACTCGTAAGAGGTATTCTCGTCGTCGAGAATGGTCGCCTGCACTTGGACGCCTTGGCTGCGCAAAAAGCGCAGGCGGTCGCCGGACTGGTTCAAGTCGGTCCAGGGACAGCGCAGGGCCTGTGCGCCTAGCTCTAGACAGGCCAGCAGGGGATAGTCGTTGCGCACCGGCTGACGCACTACTGAGGGAAAGGTTATGGGGACTTCTGTTTCCCAGCCCAGTGGGTGGGTCGCGGTCAAGCCCAATGGGGCTCCGCCCAAGTCGGCGATTGCTGGGGTAAGTAATCGCTGCGGACCCGGTGTCCAATCCTGTGCCCCGGCAGTGCGAATCAGGTGGATGTCGAGTCGGTTGTGGCGCAGACGGCACAGGAAAAAACCCAACTTGGGCTGGTCGTTGCGGCCCTGCTCGGGCGGCGGTGCGCTGCTGAACAAGTGGCTAAGACCGGGTCGCGCAAAAGAAGTGGAAGGGACGGTGCGATAGTACAAGGTGCCCGCTAGCTCGCAAAAGGAAAAGTGCACATGGGCAGCAAAGAGCCAAGCCACTTGGTGGGTGGCTAACAATTTTAGCAGCCACGTGCGGGCTGGTTCGCCGATGTTGTCGTAGTGGCCTAGATGCGGCTCGGCGGGGTTGTGCAGATAGGGTGGCAGGTGCAAAAACACTGCGATGCGCATCTGGACGTGCGCGGCCAGATCGGCTTCCAACCAAGTCCTTTGCTCTTCCTCTGCTGGCAGGCCGGTGTTCAGAATCTGGCTGTTGAGTATTACTAGGTGCAGGTCGTGATAGTCGAAGCTGTACCAAGACGGGCCAAAGCGCCGGTGGTATGCGTCCAACCCCTCAGCCGTGACTGGATGGGTGGGCATGGTGGGATCGGGTTTGTCGCCTAGGTCGTGGTTGCCGGCCACCCAGTGCGGCTGCACGCCGCAGGCGGCCATCTGCTCTAGGGCTTGGTCCAAGGCCGGGACAAAGCCCGCGCTCTCGGGGTACTCCTGTACCACGTCGCCCATGTGCACGACAAAGTCTGGCTCCAAGGCGGCCACCAAGTGCAATGCCGCGCCCGCCCGCTGGCTCTGTTGGGCGCGGGAGGGGAATTCGTCCATGCCGACGCCCCCTTCCAGCGCATAGTGAGTATCGGAAATGACGACGAATTCGCCTAGGGCCTCGGGCAACAGGGTGCGGTCGAATAGGGTAGGCATCGCGTTATCCAACTGGGCGCAAATTGAGCAACACCAACAGCCAAGACCGCGCCCAGTACGAAGTGTTCATGTAGGGATTTTGCGCCGAAGGCCACCCCGTCCAGTACGTCTCGTTGACCGGGATTCGGTGGGGCCACTGCACAAGCGGAATCGCCGGTAATTCCGCAAGCCAGATCGCTATTGCCTGCCGGTAAATCGCCATCATCTCGGGTGCATCGTTGGGCGTCTGCGCCATGCGATCGACTAGCGCGTCGAAGTCGGCATTCTGCCAGCGCCAGTAGTGTTCGGCGGTCTCACCCGTCGGTCTGGCGAAACGGCTGTGGTAGTGGCTCAGCACTTGGTAGGGATCGCGCATGGAGCTTAGGTTGCCAAACATAAAGGCGCGCGCTTCGCCTTGGGCCATCCGCGAAATGTAGTCCGAAGTCATGCGGAACGAGGCGTCGAAACCCGCCGCTTGGAGCTGGGCGACCAAAACGGGTGTCAGGTCCTGGAAGTGCGCGAAGATATCGATGACGAGCGAAAACACCTCGCCGTCCTTCGTCCAGAAGCCATCCGGTCCTCGTGTCCAACCTTTGCTCGACATGATAGATGCCGTACGCGCGGCGTCGTGAACGCCGATCTCGTATTGGGCGACTAGATCCGCTGCCGCGGCGAAGTAGGGCTGCATCTGCGGGACATCTGGCAGCGGCAACAGCGCGTAGTCGCCCGAGTTCTGCCAGCCGATTTCGACCAGTTGTTTGCGGTCGATGGCGAAGTTGATCGCCCGGCGGATTTCAGGATCGTCGAAAGGGGCCTCCATATTGTTGAACCCCAAGGTGATCGCCCACGGCGTCATGTAGCTATAGGGCGGCTCTCGCCCCGTCCAGGTGCTCATTTTGTCGTGTTGTTCGAGCAAGGTGATGATATTGGACGGTCGGAGCTCCAAACACGTGTCGAGCTTGTTGGCCAGCAGGTTCTGCACCCGCTGATGCTCTTCCATATAGGGCAGAAAGATCAACCGCTCGACCTGCGGCAGCGCGTGGAAGCCGGTTTGGGCCGCCCACCAGTCCGGGCGCAGATCCCAGATTCGCTGTGCCGGCTCCGACAGCGCAATGCGATACGGCCCGGTGACTACCGGCCAATCGCTGGCCAGATCGTAATTGGCAAAGCGCAGGGGATCTTGACCCTCCCAGATGTGTTTGGGGACGATCGGTACTCCGTTGCCGTGGTTGTGGGTGAAGTAACTGAACAAAAAGCGCGGATTGGGCGATTTGAGGACGATCTTCGCCGTCAGGCTGTCGAGCACCACGGCCTCTTGGACCCAGGTCTCCATATCAGTCGAGAACACTAGATTTGGCGCGTGCTCTTTGAGCATATTGACCGTAAAGACAAAGTCGTGCGCCGTCCACGGCTGCCCGTCGCTCCACTCCACACCTGGGAGTATATCCACTACGACTTCGGTGTAGTCCGCGTTGAAGCGGTGCCCGGTGGCGATCCACGGCAGTGGTTCGGCGTCGATCTTGTAGCCATTGAAGAAGTAGAGCGGCTCATAGAGGAACTGATAGCCGATCCGCGAGATGCCACCCGGCACGAAGGGGTTGAAGGTGTTGTAGTCTTGGATCTGGCCACCGCAGGTGTTGTTCTCGGCGCAATCGACGATCAGCGTGCGGTTGCGTGGCAC
>JAPOYQ010000736.1:3366-15676 GCA_026706505.1 Gemmatimonadota bacterium | reverse complement strand
GCGCTGCGGCCTCGGCGATGGCTTGCCGAAGGGTCCACCGCTCAACGTGCCTTGTGGCTTCGCGGAGCAACCGGATGGCGCGGGCCTTCTGGCTCTCGTCGAAGTCGGCCAACTCGCTCCAGTCGAAATACTCGACCTGGGACAGATGATGGGTTACGGCTGACATGGCGCTTCCTCCTCTTGGTTGATGTCGTCTTTGTCCAGCACTTGCAGATTGCGGACCTGGATCACCACGCGGGTCTGCGGCTGGTCGTTGTCGTCGCGCCAAGCGTGGGACTGCAAGCGGCCCGTGATGAATACCGGCGTACCCTTCCTAAGCCGCTTGGCCAGCTGCTCGGCGGATTTGTTCCAAAGCACCACGTCGAAATAGCTGGTTTCTTCCTGCCACTGTTGGTTGCGGTCGCGGTAGGAACGGTTGACGGCCACACGCGCGCGGCAGCGGGCCTGGCCGTCGTCCATGAAACGAAAGTCAGGGTCTTGGCAGAGCGTGCCCGAGACGGCGATCTGGTTGATGTTGGGCATACGTAGGGTTGGCATGGGTGTTGCCTCCGGGATGGGGTGAGGGTGAACAGAGGTGCAAGGTTGACGCCTCACACGCGCTAAATTGCTGTGATACCCATAGGGTTAGGCCCGATTTTTGCCGCTCACGGCTCTTAACGGGGGTCATCCTATGATGCGGAGGGTGATTTCGCGGACCCCGCTGCTGCTGGCCTCGTCGAATACTTCGGTCAGCGCCTCGAACTCGTGCTGCTTTTGGGTCATGCCCTCCTGCTCGAAGTATCGGGCCTCTTGGGACAAGTGCTGCGCGATGTTGCGGATCGCGTCGTTCGTGATGCTGTATTCTGGCATGGTGAATGCCTCCCGTTGGGGTGGTGGTTGTGCCCCTCGGCTTTGGACGGCGGCCCAGAGCTTAATACCGGCCCACCTCGGGCAGGCCGGTACCCATCGCCTAGCTAGCCTCCCCTCTGCTGATGCGATAGCACTCGTGGCAAGTGTTCATCGCGGCACGCTTGCTTCTTGAGCAGTTGCGGTGATAGGTCGTGGAAACGACACGGTGGCCCATGTCCTCGACGACCTGCCGCGTCCAGCGGCGAGGGCGTATAAGCGGACGTGTGGACGGCGATGTGGGTCTGCTGGCTCATCGCAAGCCTCCCATGCAACGGGGAACCTGCGGGGCGTCGTCGCGGTGGTGGTCTGCGGAGGCTTTCAGCTTGGCGGACAGCGATTTGTCCGTCTCGGAGCGTAGGCGCACCAACTCGGCGGTTAGCCAAGTGTCCACCTCGTAAATGAGCGGCTGGTGATTGGTTAGCTGGTGGAGCGCGGACCGCATCTCAACCACGTCCTCGGCCAAGTCGCCGGACGGGGTGATGACCTCGCGGGCGATGACCAACAGGCCCAGCGTTAGCTCGTTTTGGGGCAATTTCTCACTCGCGCCGCGCTCGCCGTACCGCTGGCGGATCAGGTTCTTGAAGCGGTTGGCTGCGTCGCGGAACTCGTCGAAAGTGTGGATCCGTTTCATGGGTCTATCTCCTGCGTTGGGTGGGTGCGGATGAGGCTGCGCCAATGAGCAGGCCCAGCCCGGCGGCGGTTGCGATTTGCCACCATTCCATGCCCGTCAACAGACAGAGCGCGACACTGGTGGCGATGGTGATGATGAGTTGGGCTTTCATGGTCGGGTCTCTCCCTCGTCGTGGCGGTGGTAGTAATACAGGGTGATGCGGCGGACGTACTCGCCTAAGAGGGCCGCGAAGCTGACGATGGCGAAGGCGGCAAGCGGAGGGATGCCGAAGAATGCGCCGGCGTAGCCCAATAGCATGGATATGGCGATGATGGCGGTTGTCATGGCTCAATCCTCCAGCATGGATTGCTTAATCAGTTCGGCCACTTGGGCCACCTTCTTAGGCAGACAGGCGTTGCAGCGGTCGAAATAGGTCAAGGTGAGACCAAAGAAGCCGATTTTGGCCTCTGCTACGTGGGTCTGGTGCTGGCCGCACAGAGGGCACAGCGGGGCGTCCTCGTACCACTTGCGGCGGGCTTTGCGCTGGTCTTTGCTCATGGCTCCAGCCTCCCCAGTGTGCAATCGCTGGCGGTGATGGCGCGACAAAGCTCCCCTGGCTCGGTGTCGCCGTCGATGTGCAGCGCTAGCCATTCCTGGGCCTTCTCGCTCGGCGTGATGGCGCGGTCTAGCAGGGTGTGCAAGCGGCGGTAGATGCCCGAAAGCGTCGCGGCGGCGGCCAGTCCTGCGGTTTCGGCGCGCTGGCCGTCGATCACCTCGGCGTCAGGGTGGGCCGCTTCCAGTTCCTGCAGCGTGTCGCGGGCCGCGAAATAGGCGTCCGTGCAGAGGATGGAAAGCTCGCGCTGTGTAAGCTGCGTCAGCGCGACACGGCAGCGGGCCGCGTCTTGGTCGGCTAGCTGCCGCTGTTGTTGGGCAACGCGCTTGCAGTCGTCGCACTGACTGCAATACGTGGACGCCCTGAGACGTAACAGGGCGACCTCGCACTCGGTCGGGATGGTGGTCATGGATTCCTCCGTGAGTTGGTGGGGCGGGATTGCCTCTAGGTGCTGCGTGAGCGGTCGGCCAAGCTCTCCCCGTCGAACATGGTCCAGCCGGTTTCTTCCTCGATCTGGATATACTCGGCGTACAGCTCGGGCCGATGCTTGCGACCATTGGCCAAGTCGGAGCGGCTGCCCAGGATGCAAAAGACGCAAGACAACCGCTCGTTGCCGCTCTGGTAGGCCCAAAAGGGCGATTGGCCTGCCGCGCGGATGGTGGCGAATACCTCGGCGGTGCTGAGGGCGTGGACCACGTTCCAGTCCCACACGGTGCGGCCTGCGCGGCTGAGCGTCTTGTTGGTGGCCCACTCGCTGCGGCGGGCGCGTGGGGCGGATTCCTCGGCGCGAAGTCCTACGCAGTTGACCGCGAGCGTGGCGCGGCGGATGAACGTCTGAATGGGATTGCGCTTCAAGTCGCTGGTGCATTGACGGGTAGCAGACGACGGCCACGATGGAACGTGGGGCCGCGTGGCGAAGCGGTGGCGCACCATGTCGAGCAGGGTCTTGTTCGCCCTGACCACGTTCAGCGGATGGTCAATGTTGCTGCGGATGTGGTCCTGCACGCCGTCCCATTCGACGCGGCCTAAGTCGGCGTGGATCACCACCAGCTGCGCGTGTGGGATGCGCTCGCGCAGTATGGCATACATCGCCTGCGAGTCTTTCCCCCCGCTGTGCGAGACGTAGAAGATGGCTCCGGCCTCGATCAGTGCGTCCACGTCGGGCGCGGCTTTGGGTGGGTGGGTTGGCTCGGCTTCGGCGGCGGCGGGATAGCAGGGCCGCAGAGGGGCGAATTCAAGCTGCATCTGTTGTCCTGTGCGCTGCAATGCTCGCCTCCGTCTTGGCGTGTGGTTGGGGTGGCCCTCGGCTTTGGACGGGGCCTGCGGTTTAACGTGGCCGATGCTCCCCTCAGAGACACCGGCCACGCCCATCACCTTAGATCAGTCCGCGCTCCTTCATGGATATGAAGTCGTCGGCTCCTACGATGAGGTGGTCTAACACGTCAATGCCTAGGATCTCGCCGGCCTGCACGAGGCGGCGGGTGAGGTTTATATCGTCTTGGGACGGCGACACGTCGCCAGAGGGGTGGTTGTGGGCCAAGATCACCGATGCGGCGTGGTACTGGACGGCCCACTGGAACACCTCGCGGGGATGGACGATAGCAGACGACAAGCTGCCTATCGACGTTAGCTCGGCGTGAACAATCTGATTGCGAGCGTTCAGGAATAGCGTCTTGAAGTGCTCGCGCTGTTGGTCTTTGATGTCCATGACGTACGAAAGCGCATCGCCGGGGGCCGAGATGACGGGCCGGACGCCCAAGCCCTTGTGCAAGCCTCGGCGCGTGAACTCGAAGGCGGCGATTAGGGTCTTGGCGCGAGGGCGCGACACGCCCAGCCTGCACACCTGCTCTAGATCCATGTCCACCAAACTCTCCTTTGGGTATTCGGCCAAGATCGCCTCGGCGCGTTCCTCATTGCCGATAGCGTAGCCGAGCAAGGCGACATCCTTGACCGCCTGCGGTCCCAGCTTCTCCAGTTGGTCGTTGGGGTCGTAGCGGACAACGCGGCGTTTGCGCGGTCGGTCGTTGGGTTGGGGGATGGCGGCTAATTCAGACATGGGTTTCCTCTTGTGTGGGGTGAGATGGCTTGGGCTTGGGCTTGGGCTTGGGTCGGCGGAGCGTGTTTATAATCCCGGCGTAGAGCATCAAGGCCATGAAGGCGTAGCAGATCACGACGGCGGTCATGGTGTGCCTGCTTGCGGAGCGCGGAGGCGGTCCACGCGGGCATCCCAATCGGCGGCGTGTCGCTGCCAACGGGCGGCCTCGTCGCGCCAATAGACGACGGCGAGGGGATCGGCGGCTAGCTCGCGGGCGGTGGCCTCACAGCGTTGGGCTAGCTGCTCGCACAGCACAGCGGAACGGGCCGCTGTCTGCGCGGTTGATGATGGGGTGGGACTGCGGGGGTTGCTGCGGGGGGTTGGCGATTGCCAACGGGGGGCGGCTAGAGTAGCTTGTTGCATGGCCCCTGTCTCCTTCCGTCAAGATGGTGTAAGGGGTCGCCCGGCCTCGTCGGTGTTCGCTGCACCGGCGGGGCCTTTTTGTTTGGGCGTTGGTGGGTTGGTTCCCACCACTTCTGTTATTGGCAAATATATGGAGTGATTTGCAGGTGTCAAGAACTTTCTTCACGGGGCGATTGCAAGGGCCACACGGGGGGGACGAATAGCGGCATACGTGGATACGGAGCGGCGCACACTTGGATACGGACAACGGCGTTCTTGGATACGGACAGCGCATACGTGGATACCGGACAACGGCGCAGATCGACGGCACGGGGATACCGGCCAGCGCGGGGCAGACCTCGGCTAGCTAGTGCGGTGGGACCGTGGGACGGTCAGCGCGGGGCGCACACACGGCGGCAACGGGGCGCGGGGCGCCTCGCGGTGGGGCGTGGCACACGGCGGGCGCGATGGGGCTGTGGGGATGAGGGCGAATTCGGGACGGCGGGGGTGGGTGGGGTCGAGGGGGGCAGCGCGGGCACGGCCAGCGGGCGCGGCGGCAGGGCGGAGGCGGGATCGTGGGGAGGAAATCGAGGGGGGCATATCCCAATCGGCCCCCCCCAACCGCGATTTTTGCTGAATGGGTCCCGTGTGGCTGGCTCGCGCCTCAGCCGCAAGAAAAAATAAAAAGCCGAACAGCATACTTGACTTCCCAATTCATCCCTTATCGGCCATCCTCTTCAGGAGGTAACTTGAAGACCGATTGGATTCGCACCGATTAATTCCAATGCGTAGTTGATGCTAATTGCGACGACGATTCCAGGGTTCTCTGCAACGTACCCAATTGGCTCACCCTCTTGATCAGTAACCGGGTCGCCATTGCGATTAACAACCGGCGTCAATAGTGGAGTTGGGTAGTGAGAAACAATACCAGCGACCTCAAACTCATTTTGGGGTTTCCCACTCGGAACAAACACTACTGGCCCACCGCTGAACCCCTTGTTGCCGTGCGCATCCAAGAAAATTCGGGACAAACCCCTATCGCTAACCTCCAGTGCGCTAACAATTCCAGCCTTTACAAATGGGAGCGGAACGCCACGATTGATCTGTTCGCCTCCGCTATCCCAACCAAACGGATACCCAAGAAAGGAAATCGGCTGACCAAGTAAAAGGCTCCCTGTTAGTGGAACAAGCGGGAACCTCGGACATAAGCGGATAGGGCAAGCAAGAACGGCTACATCCACATCATCTTCTCCCATCCCCACAACGCTCACAGCCAAGCTCCTCCATTGACCATCTTGAAATACCTCAATGGTATCACCTGATTTAATTCCACATACGACGTGGCGAGCCGTAATCAGATACTCTTTGGATTCATGGTCGATAACAAAGCCCGTCCCAGTACAATCCTTCCACCGTATGTGAAACGTCCGGCGAAGTACATTGTTAGTAACTATCATGGCTTCAGCCTCATAGTGAAAATCAGGGTAGCGTCTCTTGCCTTTCAGCGACCGCGATCGCGGCGACCGGCAGCCGTCGAGAAGGCACAGGGCCAAATTTCCGTTGCTTCAATAATTTCCTCAGCCATCGTCTTATTCTCCGTCGTCTAGAGTTTGGTCCTCGACTTGGATAAACCAGCCCTCATGCACGGCTGCACGGATCAGGCGAAACATACTAGCCGCATCGGGAATTCGGGCTTGGCCCCGCGCCGCTTGTAAGTTTCCATTCGGTTTTCGCCAGATGAACCGATATCCGAGCTGTTTATGTCCATCGTCGAAATGATACCGAGCCCATTGAAAGCATAGACGCCACTCACCATCTTCTCCTTCGGGGTCTCGAACTTCCTCAAGACATTCTACCCATGCTTTGGCCATTCTTCACCGTCCGTCGTTTAGGTAGTGGATCAGTTCAAATTTCAGCGACCGCGCGATCACCGCGACCGGCAGCCAGTAGCCGTTGCTTGGAACGCGGGGAAACTATACTGAACAGAGGCAGGCGCTCAAGCTGCGCACCTGTTCACTGAATAGGCATGCAGGACAGCCGCATTGGACGGAGAGCTGCTACCTCGGGCTCGGAGGATGCGAGCGGCCTGGAGCGGTTCAGCATGGGCCAACTGGGCCGGACCACCTCAATCAATGTCCCGAGCCAGATTCCCCTTGCTTGGGGACGAGAGAACGCCCTTTATTATTATTCCTACGTTTCGCAGGCTTGCAACTGTTCCAGAAGGTTGCGCCATACTCAGAACTCATGGACACCCATCGTGCTAGCGAAGGAGCTGCGTTCATCCTGTGAACCCGTGGCATGAATGATGAACGATAGGTCAGGCAGAACGCACGGGCGAGCAGAGAGGGTCGAGGGGCTATCGAGCCTAAAGGCCCAGCTGACGGCTAAGCTTCTCGAGGAAGCTACGAAATCGGCGCGACAAGGACACTATTTGGATGCGGCCGCAAAGTTCGGCCAATCCGGCGCACGGCCTGGAGAGCAGTTGCTGAATGCGAACTACCTAGCATACGCATTCTATCGGAGCGCATTGACGCACCAAAGCGACTTGGATGCGACGCGGGCGATTGGAGACCTCCAAACGGCTCGGCAATTCCCAGGGCTGACCCGCCCACTTAGGTCACTGATTCAACAGCGGCTGACTACCATCCAAAAGGAGCCCGATATAGAGATCAGGAGGTTTGACAAGGCGATTGCGGAGCAATTCGACAGAACGCCGACGGATGTTGAATTGCGTGGTGAGTTCCTCCGACGATTCGGATTGAGCCAGGCGAAACGTAACCGAAGCGTGGAGGGAATAGACGAGATCTCGTCCATCGGCGTCTACCGTTGGGTAGGGGACACGAACCGTAACGAGCAATGGTCGCAACTGATCCGGAAATTCAAAAAGGGCGAGTCTGGGTTGCCGGGCTTTTTCGGGCGTATCTTGGCGGAGCATGTTCGGGCGACGCCAATGTGCAAGGCGTGGACGCGCGAAGTGGACTACATCGTGCCGGTCCCCGCGGTGGCCAGCAGGACGGCCGAAAGAGGTATCAACATAGTGGTCAGAACTGGGGAACACCTGAGCTCACGACTTGGGGTCCCGATCCGTACAGACTTCCTCAAACGAAACGACAGCTCGGAACGGTCTAGATTCGTCGACAAGACCGCGCTCGCTTCCCAGTACTCGTTCAGTCAGAAGAAGGCAGAGGAGATTCGAGGACGAATTGTTCTGTTGCTTGACGATGTAATAAACCGCGGCAACACCGCAGGCGTATGTGCTTTGCGACTGAGGGAGTTCGGATGCAATAGAGTCGTCTTATTGGTGCTTGCCCAGGCAGAGAGCTCGCTCCAGTCCAGTCGTCACGCTTGAGAAGCTGGGAGCTAGCGTTTGGGGCAAGGTTGCTGTTACGTCTCATGAATGAAACGAGGGTATAACGGCTACGTTGGTGACGTAGTTTGAGGGCGCGAGAGGATTAACGTCCCTTGGGCGCTGGCACCCCTTGCAGGCCCACAATGACGATGTCAGGCTGAGAGAGAGACCAATGACAACACAACGCATCGAAACACAACTGGAAGAAGCGACCATCAAGGAACTGGACAGTTGGCGGGCGGCGCGTACGCCACGGCCGTCGAGGTCCGAAGCCGTACGATTGTTGTTGGAAGAAAGGCTGCGCGGTAACCGGTACGGCAAAAGAGGCGAACGGAGTGAAGGCGGACGCTACCCTGAGGCGGACCGATTGGGAGCCCTTTACACACTGGAGCAGATTTCCGGGTTCGGTCCTGTGAAGTTCCGTGCCATGCACGAGGCCAGAGTCGATCCACGGGCGGTGATCGAAAATCCCGATCTTCTGCCGTTCAAAGGCCGCACGGGAGAAAAGCTCCGGGGCGGGGTCCTCTCCCTTTCGCAGGCGGACGTGGATGCCGGACGGGTACACGCCATCAATCAACTCGAACAAGCACGTTACCTCTCGGCATCCATCCTCATTCATGGTGACCCGGGTTACCCAGCGCGCGTGTACGCCAGCAACAACCCCGTGCCGGTGCTGTATGTTCGCGGCGACCCGGTGATTTGGGATCGCACGAGGGCGGTCGCGGTCGTGGGCTCTCGGAAAACTCGGGAGCCCTACGCGAGCGCCGCTCGGAGGTTCGCCACGGCCGCAGCACGGCATGGAATGGTTATCGTGTCGGGATTCGCGATGGGCACCGACTCGATTGGGCATAGCGCGGCCTTAGCGGCTGGAGGTCGCACGGTGTGCGTCATGCCTTGCGGGCTGGACAAGGTGTTTCCGCCGGAGAATCGCTTGTTGTGGGATGAACTGCTCGCGTACCCAGGAGCGGTGTTCGTTAGCGAGTTTGGGTTCGGGCAGCGGGCGTCGTCGTTGCTGCTGCGAAAGCGAAACAAGCTGATCGTCGCTTTCGCTCAGGGCGTTCTCGTCGCGCAGTCGGCGGTCGATGGGGGGGCAATGAACGCCTACCGTTTCGGGCGGGAGCAACGGAAGCTTGTCGCCACGTTCAGGGCCGACGGTTCCAAAGAGACATCCGGCAACGCAGTCATTGAGAACGACGGTCGCACAGGAGCCTTGGCTTTCGAATTGACAGGCGATGCGTCCAGATACAAAGCGTGGCTACAGCAACTCTCCTCTTAGATCTAGACGGAACGGTGTGGCACAGCCGCCCGTGGTACGTGGAGACCATCGCACGGTTGTCCGGCGGTTCGGCTTCAGAGGTCGAAAGCAGGCTTGAAGCCGGTGCAAGGGTCGGGCAGGTAGCGCAGGGCCTCGGGGTGAGCAGGAAGCGACTGACCGAGGCAGCCAGTGAAGACGCCGTTTCACTTGAGCTGTACGAGCTGGTTCCGCAAACGCTAGATAGTCTCCAGGAACAAGGAACGTTGATTGGTATCGTCTCGAACCTGCCGGGTTGGCTTGTCAGCCCCCTGCTGCATTCGACCGGTATTGAGAAGTATATAGCCGTCACGGTGACCCCTCAGCCCCGGCGAGGAGTGCCGGCGAAACCGAAACCGCATGGGATAAGAAAAGTTCTTCAGGAGATGGGGCGGGAAGCCGACGCGCAGACCTGGTTCGTGGGGGACGGGGCCGTAGACGCCGAGGCCGCAAAAGCGGCGGGCGTGCAGTTCGCTTGGGCATCCTATGGGTACGAGAGGGAAGTGCCGCCCGACACGGCCAAGGTGCTTGAATGTTTCGATGACGTGCTTCAACTATGAGGTTTCTCTACAAGATCCATAGTGCCTACGATGGATTCAGACCCGCGGTTCTACCGGACCGCATGCAGGGTCGCCAATTGCGACTCGGATGGCGCCACTACATTGACGTCGTGGAGAAGGGTTGGGAGTGCTGGGTGTACTTTCACGGACCTCACCGCTTCGAGAACGGGGTCTATGCAAAGGGGATTGTCGACGGCATAGATCCGGAAGCGGGCGAGGTTAGCCTTCGCGTACGTGAGCACAAAACGAATGTGCCGATAACCTCTCAAGAGACTTCTGCTAGGATTGCGGAGGTTGTCGCGACTCGCTACCGCCAAGTATTTCTATGGCCGGACGACTGGACCGTCCCGCCGCATTGCGAGCCCAAGGCGTGCATGGGCAGGCAATGCGATGACTGCCAGACTTGGGCGACACTGCCGTTGATCGGCAAGGGAGAGTCGAAAGCGCCGGGGCGTTTGCGGTGGTCCAGATACGAGGATATAGTGCCGGGACACTGGATTGTGCCAAGCCGCTGTTACGAGACTCGTATCAGGGCTGGGGTGCAAGACCTGACCAGGAGATTCACTGAATTCAAGTTGGGGGAGATGGCCTACGCATATCCGTTCGCGTTGTCAATGTTTGAGCAACTGCGCCAGCGAGACCTGCTGGAGTTTAGCTACGTTGTGCCGATCCCGTTGTCGCCGGACAAGGTGGAGAAGCGCGAGAAGCATCGCACGCGGGTATTGGCCAGGGAACTTGGGCGTCTATTGGCGGTAGACGTGCGGGAGATGCTCAGTCTCTCGTCAAGCATATCCAAACGGCGTATGCAGGCCGAGGGTTACAGTCCTGCGCAGTTCGAGAGACAGTATTGTCAAGCCCTGCAAGCAGAGATCCCGGCCGACGCCGTGCGAATCCTGCTCGTCGATGATGTGATGACCAGAGGGAGCACCGCGGCGCAAGCCTTGTGCGCGATACGCGAACAGCGGCCCGAAACGGCGGTCGTGGTTGCGACGGCCGGGCAGATGATCGTGAAAGAAGCA
Organism: Gemmatimonadota bacterium; assembly: GCA_026706505.1. The sequence goes on along the minus strand of JAPOYQ010000736.1, from coordinate 4,909 downwards.
GTGGTCAACGACAGGGGATTCAAGGAGGTGTAACGAGAGACTCTGTCGGCGCTGAGAACTCGTAGGTTGGGGCATGATATACTATCTTGCCCCAAGTGATGTGGATTGACGTTCGGAATTTCCTAGTTTAAGGTCTTAACTTTTCCGCTGATGCCTAGCGCGTGTTCGCCGCTACCAGCAGCCACAGCGAGAGGTGAGGCAGCAGTTTCTCTCCAAGAAAAGAATCTGGATAGGGATCTCACGGTTGGCCCTCTAATGCCTCACCGATCATTCCTGTTGGGAATCCGGGCGGTGTATGGCCGGGCACGTGGTCGCCAGCGGCCAGCGACTAGGCCCAATTTCAAACTGAGAGACACTACCTATTTTGGTTTATAAAATCCCAAGTGTCTCGTGGTAACCATCCTTGTATGTCATCACTCAGATGAGCTATAATGAACCGCTTCCCCTCTTGTCTTTGGGTCAATTTTTGTAACCTCGTCGCCAAATCATGGGCAGACAGATCCGATATTAGATAGAAAGTGTTGGGTAAGTCGAACCTCCAACTTTTTATCTCTGGCTGTTTATTGAGGAAGCTCTTTACACTCTCCCGAGAACCAACCTTGTCGTCGTACACTAAGATATACGTCTTACTCATGACATTACTTGGGTGGTCTTTCTACTGGTTTAGATATTTCTTGAATAGAAGATATCGCATCAGGGGAAAAATCCTTTCCTTTCTCTCCGATTATATCGAGTCCTCGTTGTTTGAGTTGAAAATCTTCCGATTGCAGTCTATCTGGATCAGTGCGAGAGAAGTATATATACAATCCAGAGTACACTGCCCAAATAGCTGCATTGAGAATAAGGACTGCCCAAAAGATTGCCCAGAGCTTAGATGAATATATAGGAGCATATATAGCCCCGACCATTGTCGGGGCAGAGAAAAACCTAGTAGTCCAAGAGTACGAATGGAGAACATTTCTTGATGATAAACGCTCGCCGCTGATGATACCCGGAAAAATGCTCTGAACTATATTCATATGTCAGTTGTGGTAATCGGTCAGCACCGGCGACGATTAGGATGCCGACGATTAGACGGCATCCTCGCGGCGAAGGTACTCAAGCTCGCAGTTGCAATGGGGGTAATGCGTGGGTATATTGGTGGGAAATTTGGCCATGAAAGCCCTATCCTTTCTGTGGTCGATGCCCGTCGCGTTCGCTCAAACGCGAGTGGGGATCGGTGATGCCCCGGCTAGAAGGCTTTAGCCGGGCGTCTTGCTGCTTATCTTCAAAATAGAGGACGAGTTAGAACAGGTCAACCGGCCTTCTGGGGGTGTGGATTATGCAGGTGCTCTACGACCAAGCCTGACGTGGCCGCCATTAGGATACTCCCGATAACGCCGTGGAGCGCTAATACACCTTGGCCTGTTTTTGGCGGCGATCAGCGCGGCCGTGGTTGATTTTAGGCCACTTATCAGAATCCGGGCGGCCGTCTCTCGTCTGCTTATCTAAAAGTCTCTCGTCTGCTTATCTAAAATATATGCCTTAATCTGTCCCCAAGAAC
>JAPOYQ010000736.1:0-3356 GCA_026706505.1 Gemmatimonadota bacterium | reverse complement strand
CCCAAGAACTGGATTCCCCAACGGCAATTTTCCCACTAGTGCCGCAGTCTGAGCCAAGCGGATCGTCAATCCAGCGGATAATCTTCCACAAGCCGATATCTTCATCAAGGCGGGATTTGAAGGTCATAATCTGCTCGACGCGATACCCATCGCCGTGCTCGTCGAGCATCAACATCTGAACCCTACCGCGGAAGACCTCCCAGTCTTCGTCGGGATGGCCGTCGGGGTCGCCGTCGAACGTGCCGAGAAACTCTGAGCCGAGTTCCTGCGAGCGGAGGAGTAGGTGAAGGTCGTAAGCGAAGTCGCGAAAAATATCGAAGATGCCCGGGATGCTTCCGTCGCGGCTGCCGCCCAGAATTGTTATCTCCTCTTCGTAGTCGTTCTCGAATAGGATCTCGCCGAGGCAGTTGGTCTCAGTGAACCAATAATTCCGATCAATCAGACTTTCGTAGAGGTTCTCGTCTCGGGTGCGTAAGGCACGGGCGAGGTTGTCGAATAGGATTTCCGGTGTAGTGGCTTCAGGAGCAGGAGGGAACGGGGAGGGGCAGGACTCGGTCGGCGTAGTACCGTAGTCCCTACAACCCCGCTCATCGTCGTCTTTGCTGCAGGCGTTTAGGACTAGTAAGAGAATAATTAGGATCGAGAGCCGTTGGCTTTGCACAATGTCTCTTGCCTTTGCCCCCTCGTTGTTTGCTTAGGCGTTGTCGGTGGCCGGCCGCTCGGCGGGAAAGCCTTCGCATCCAGTCAAGACCCGTGCGGCCAACAATAGAACCTCGATGTGTCGTGACGTTTTCATGGTTGCTCAATAGGTGTGGGCGTTCATGCTACGGGGTCTCGGATGGCGGCGAGCCATAGTGCCACTCATCGAAATTTCCTACTTCAAGGTCTTGGTTTATTCAACAGACAGCGAGAAGTCTGTTTTAATTTGCCCCACGAAGTCTGGTCCACAACCGTAGCCTGATCTTCTGAGCAAGGAGCAGACACTTTCCTGCGTCTTGTTGTCGATATGGTAACTGGTGCATGGCCTATATGGCTCGTCCGGGTTAAAATCCTCGCACAGTCTGGAGCGTTGGCATCTCTGCTACAAGTTAGGTCAGAGGCAAAAGAAAGGTTAAGACCTTAAAACAGGAAATTCCGAAAAATTACATATAACAAGGGTTTCCCGCCCATGCCGTCCACTTTCTCCTTCTGGCTTCGCCCCACGTAGCTAGCTCAAAGCCTTCCTCGTCGGTCGTCAACGGCACGCTCTCCATGATGCGCCACTCGGCCAGTAGCCATACGCCCCGCTCGGTGGGGCACGCCGTCATGCACGTTCGGTCTTGTATGATCAGCCCCTCGTCGTTGGTATGGTATAAGCGCATAAAGACTGTGCCGCATGCTTTCTCGCATCGCCCCTCTTGTGCGCGCGAGTCAATACGAAAATCAAACTGTGCCCCGTAGTAGTGGCACTCAAGGGTGTCGACTAATGCCAGCTCGGTTCCTTGGCCTTGCGAACGGTAGCCCGTCGTCTCGTCAACAAACAGGAAGTTTTCGTGGATCAGGCTACCCGCCACATAGACATAGATGGCGTCGTTGAGCGCCCACGCAAGAAGGGGATATAATTGCTCCGGGCACGCTGCGTCTGAGGGTGGCCAAAAAGGCTCACATGAGAGCGCTACCTTTGCCGATCTGCACGGTGCTTTGGGCCAACGGGGTGGCTCTCCACAGTCTCCGTTCACCCCCTTATCGCCGCAAGCGACCGAGACTAAAGCGATCAAGCAAAAAGGGAGCGCTCTCATGGTGATGTGTTTCCGCCAGTGAGTTAGAGTGAATGGACGGGCGACCTCTATGTCATTTGCGCCAACCAAGAGCCAACGACAAAGAAAGGATCTCGTCTCCGTAATCCCTCCATCGTTCATATTCGACTTTGGTGCGCCAAACAAAATGCTTCCCTCGTCTTACCTGTTGTCCCAAGCCGATGCCTAAGACGGTATCCCCTTTTTCACCGTCATAGAAGACGCCGTATGCTTTGCCTTCGGCATACACTTTCGACCCCCGGTGCCCTAACGGGTAATAGGCCAGGCTGCCGCCAAACTGTCCGCCCCATCCTTCAAATCCGCCGCCCCAGGTGGAATAAAGCAGAAAATATGGACCTATAGAGATCGTGGGCGTCACAAACCATTGTATATAAAGATGATTGACGCGCGCCGCGTTAAACGTCAGGCTCCTTTGACTGCCTGGGATTCGGCGATACTGGCGCTCCTCAACAGACATGACATCAAAGGCGACGCCGACTTCGACCGGCTTCTTGGCCAACGACGGAGCGGTGAGCAGGAGGCCGGCGAGCACGGCGGCCGATAGGTGTTTCATGCGCATCCTTTCTTGCAATCTGAAATCTCAATTTTGAGCGGCGGCAGCCCCGGCATGGCAAAGGGCCGCCGAGGAAGTCTATCCTCCCCGCATCAGTTCCTCTTTGGTCGTAAGCGGCAGCCGGTAGTAGGCCGTCCGCTGTTTGGGGGCTTGCTCCAGCTCGTTTATGGTCCAGGTGCCGCCAGGGCCGGTTCGCGTGCCGGTGGTGCGGTAGCTGGCAGCACAAAAAGAGTGGCGTATTGCCCGGGCGCGTGGTCGCCAACGGCCAGCGACTATACCCCATTTCAAACGGAGCTTAGCCTACATGTTGATGTAATCCGGCGCTATCCCTAATCAGCCCTATGCGCTTCATGGCTTTCGCAAGTCGCGGCGCAACCTTCTAAGCTCGTACCAGATCGCCAAGCCTATGGCCAGCAGCAGGCCGGAGGCAACGATGAGCACGAAGAGAATCGGCCGTAAATCATCTGGGGTCATTGTGATCTCTTTCTCCTTTGCAACGCTCTGTTGGACAATGGGTTCCCTTGACTTTCAGCGGCCGCGATCACGGCGATCAGCAGCCGGCAGCCGTCGAGAAGGCATAGGGCGCATCCATGACGACATTGTGGATACCCCGTGTGGCTGGCTTATGCCTCAGCCGCAAGATTCAAAAAACCAGAATCAGGCGGCGTATGGCCCGGCATGTGGTCGCCAGCGGCCAGCGACTATACCCCATTTCAAACGGATACACTATAGGCGGCCGCGATCGCGGCAGATACTCCCGATAACACCGTGGAGCGCTACTACAACCTTGGCCTATTTTTGGCATCGATCACTACGGCCGTCGTTGGTTTTCGGCCAGCGGCGTGCATAAAAAACAGCCTGTAGCGTCCGACAAACGGCTTGGTATCGCAAAACAAAACCCACTTTTTCGGATGCACTCGCTTGGGTCCGAAAACACATCTGGCAACATTTTTCAACGTCAACGCCACCCCCAGACAGGCAAAAACCAACATCGGGAATCCTACAAC
>JAPOYQ010000278.1:5521-15718 GCA_026706505.1 Gemmatimonadota bacterium | reverse complement strand
GTGCTGGCCAACGACTACAAGGTCGAAGTGACCTCCAACAAGCAGACCAACAACCTCGGTACGCCCGTATTTCTGCCGGTGTTGCGCGCGGCCGGCAACGTCAAGGACGGCTCGAATCAGGCATTTCACCGGTTCAGCTACGGCCTGCCGACCGGGACCCGCATGTTGGGCTTCGACCTCGCCGTTGCCGACCTGCAGGGCTTTGACTTCCGGGGCGAGTTCGTCCGCAACTTTCAGTACCGCCGCTTTCCCAACGAGAACGTGGCCAAAAACCAGACGCTGGCCACCAACGAGGCCCAAGCTCTGTACGCAACCGCGCAGAAACGCAACTATCCCTATACGTTTTTCGCCGAGGTTTTCAGCATCGACACAGATTACTCCACCCGCGCCTTTATGCCCAACGCCGAGGGGAACGTGTATTACGACAACGAGCAGCGGCACCTGTACGAATTCGTCGATGACAACGACGATCAGGACGAGCTGCCGGACTGGACGCGGCGCACGTTCGGCAGCCGCGTCAACACGCGGCAGGGGCAACAGTTGCTGACCGACGCCGCGGTCTTCCCGGGCATTGACGAGGACAACGACGACATCTCGGATTTCAACCGCAACTTCAACACCCAGCCCGACTACGAGGAGCCATTCCTGCGCTTTGATGTGGACCCGCCGGAGTGTTTGTTCGGCATGGACATGAACAGCAACGGCGTCATCGACCGCTTCGAAGACGACGGGGAAGCCGATTACCCCTACAGGCTGGGCCGCCAAGGATTCAACACCTATGCCGCCGTCGAAATCCTACCCCGCACAACCGTCATGGTCGGCTATCTCGACCAGCGACTGCTAGACACGGCCCGGGAAAACCAAGCCGCCTATCTGCTGCTGACCGCGAAAAAGGAGTTTCCCGAAAAGGACTTCAGCGCGTGGCTGATTGCCAATCCGCGCCGGGTTAAGGACGACATGCCCGACGACGTGCTGTTGTGGCGCGACCTGCCCGGCACGCGCGGCCGCTCGGTCTTTACCCGCGACCTCCTGCCCGCGCGCAACGCCTTCGTCAACACCACGTACCTCGAAGTGCACTACGACCGCTTTCTGCCCTTGACGGCCAAGATCAAACACGAATTCTATCAGCAATTGGGCGATCAAGAAGACGAGTTGCGCGACCAGCGCTTCTTGGGCATCGTCACCAAAGGCGAGTACTCCACCCACATTCGCAGCTGGACCCTAGTGCCCAAGTGGAAACAGCTTTACAACAGCCGGGTGCCGGCGCAGCGCAGCGCGCTCAAAATCCGCGAGCTAACGGAAATTTTCTCGCTGCAGGCCGTGCGCAACATCAACCGCAACATGCGCTTCATCGTCGGAGCCGAGTACGAGCTGTTCAACAATCTCCGCCCCGAACCAGACCCCCTACCCTCGGGCTACCTCCTCGACGGCACGACGTGGGTACTCGCCAGCCAAGTCGCCAACGACTCCGCGTACTTGGGCTACGCCCTGACGACAAACGTCGGCGTGCGCTGGATTCGCAACAATCTCGACGGGTCGCCAGCTTCGTCCGAGCTGCTTTCCTTCATCACGGTGTACGCGGGCTTAGGCACAGATCGCTAAGTTCGATTTCACCTGTGGTTTAAGAAAGGAGTATGGATCATGGGCAACTCAGGTAACAACCTCCTTATAGGGTTTCTGGTCTTCAGCGTTTTGTTTTTTGCGGTAGCATTGCTCGTGGGGCCTGACGATGCGGTCGATTCCGACGTGGACGCCGCGGACAGTTTGGCTGCATCCGCGCGCGGGGGCCCTCTCACCCTCGAGAGTCGGCAGTTGCAGCTCGTGTCGACGGTGTGGTCGCCGTTCACCAACGCGCCAGGACAGCCGCGGTTCGCCCTCAATCTGGTCGACGAGGCTCTCCGACGCGTGGGGATCAGTGCCGAAACGGTCATCGTCGACGAGGCTAAGTTTACTTCCTCACTGCTGAGCGGCGAGTTCGACGGAAGCGCGGCCGTGTGGAAGTACGCGGAGCGCGAACCCGTGCTGATTTACTCGCAACCGTATCTCTGGAACCGGTTGATCCTCGTCGGGCAGCAGGGCAGCGACGTGTCCGCGACCTCGCTGGCCGACCTCGCCGGCAAACGGATCGCCCTAGTCGCCGGGTACGTGTATGGCGAGGAAGTCGAGACCACGGACGGGCTGATCATCGTTGGCTCGACCGGCGTAGAGGACAGCGTCGCAAAACTCCTCAACGGTGAGGTGGATTACACGCTGATGGACGACTTGGTCGTCCAATACATCATCAGCAACCACTCAGAAGAAGCGCGAACGCGGCTGGCGTTCGGCTCGACGCCGCTGCTCACGCGCTCGCTTCACCTCGCAATCCGCCGGTCGCTTCCAGACGCCGAGTCGATCGTCTCGCGGTTCAACGCCGGGCTGCGCGGCATGATCGCCGACCGCACCTACCATCGCCTGTTCCACCTTGAATGGATTCAAGCGGACATCGATGGCGACGGTCGCAACGAGTACGTGCCTTACAACGATCAAGCCGGCCCGCGCCAGCCGGAGCGTTCCTACATGCTCTCCGCGACGGGCAGTCCGACCGCGAAGCCCAGCACGACGCAGCGTTTCTACTTCGACGGCGTCATATACGAAGGCTGGTCAAACGTGCCCGAGCAGTACAAGGCCCCGATCAGCAAACCCGAGCGGCGTCGGCACACGGTCAAAATCTTCACCTTCACGTGGTAGCGAGAGCGGGTCCACTGCGCTCGTGTGACGTTATCCCGTAGCAGGATCTTGGCCTAGCTCTCTTTGCCCACAGTGAACTATTGACGAAAGGAGTTGATATGCTCGACAACATAATCGTCCGTCTCGTGGTTCACTATCTTGCCACATTTCTTTTTTTTGCGGCCCTTTGGGAATTGATTCCAGGGATCTTCCAGGAATATGACATAGCCGAGCAAATCGACTCAACCGATTTGTTATCCCGGCAATTCGAGCAACCCGAGTCTGATGCGGGACTGACCCAGATGTTTGTGCCAGTGTCGATGTCCCTGCTGTTTTCGTTTCTCTTCGCCCTGCCCGTGACCTGGGTGTATCGCTGGACTCGGCCCCGCAAGAAATACAGCCAAGCCTTTGCCCAGACCCTCCTCGTCGTACCCATTGCGATTGCTCTCGTCGTGTTTCTCGTCAAGGACAGTGTCGCCCTCGCCTTCAGTCTCGCGGGCATTGTCGCTGCGGTTCGCTTTCGCACGTCGTTGAACGAACCCATGGATGCCACCTACATGTTCATCGTCATTGGCATCGGGTTGGCGGCCGGTATCCAGTACGGTTCAGTGGCAATCCTAGCATCGGTGGCTTTCAATACCGTTGCACTTGGCGTCTGGCGCAATACCGTTGCACTTGGCGTCTGGCGCATGAACTGGGGGGCAGAGCCTGCGGTCCTGTCCGGGTTCAAGTTGGTGCGTTCGTCGGCGACCGGTGCGAGCGGCGCCCAAGCGGGTAAAAACCCCAAACCGTATAATGCCAAGCTCAGGGTACACACGACGCAGGTCGAGGCGGCTCAGCAGGCCGCTGTTGCGCTCCTGCCGACCTATGCCACGCGCTGGGAGCAGGTGCAGATTGTAAAACAGGAAGACGGCGCTGCGATTGTCGAGTTTGACGTTCGGCTGAAGAAAAAAACGGATCCGGCCGCCTTCACCGCAGCGCTTGAAAAGAGCGCCGAGGGACATACCGGCAAAGTGGAGTTAGAAGGTATGGATAATGAGCAGTCGGGGTAACAACTTCCTAATAGGGTTTCTGGTCTTCAGCGTTCTGCTTTTTGCGGTGGCATTGCTCGTGCGGCAGGACGCGGAGATCGATCCCGACGGGGACGTGCAGCATCGTGGCACATCAGGCGGCGCACATGCTCAGGAGGACGCGGAGATCGATCCCGACGTGGATGCCGCGGACAGTTTGGCATTCACATCCGCTTCAGGCACGGCGCGCGGGGACCATCTCACCCTCGCGAGTTACGACCTCAAAAAACCAGCGCGGTATTTCAAGCTGCCGAAGCGGTTGAGGGAAATCTCCGGCTTGGCCATGCTCGCCGGGAACCGACTCCTCGCGCACGATGACGAAAGGGGCGTGGTAGTAGAGATCAGTTATCGCGATGGTTCGATTGTAAAGGCATTCGCACTCGGCGGTCGGCGCGGTCCGGTCGCCGACGACTTCGAGGGCATCGCCGCGGCCGAAGGTTTCATATACCTTGTCTCGAGCTCGGGACAGTTGTACGAGTTTGGCGAGGGTGCCGACGGGGAGGCCGTTCCCTACAATCTGTATGCAACCGGCATTGGACGAGATTACGAAATAGAGGGACTCGCCTACGACCCGGACCAACGAGTGCTGTTGCTCGTCAGCAAAAACCCCAAAACCCCCAAGCAGGCGGGCCTGATAGCGATATATCGCTGGTCCGTCGATACCAAACAACTCGTCGAGGTCAGCCGTATCCTCCTAGAGGCCTCCGCGCTGGCGCGCCGCATTGACCACAAACGATTTCAACCTTCGGGCATCGAGCGGCACCCGGTATCGGGAAACTACTTTGTCGTGGCCGCCCGCCAGCGCGCCGTTGCCGAGATTACCCCACAGGGCCAGGTCCTCGCCGTAGCTGAACTGGCACCCGGTCGGCATCCACAAGCCGAGGGCATTGCCTTTGCTGCCGACAATACACTGGTCATAGCCGACGAAGGGGTGGAGAAACGCGCGCGCCTGAGTTTTTACTCCGTTGCAAAGGGCCGCTAGCGGTGCGCAAAAGAGCGACAATCTGCCGGCGGACTGGACGAGCAGGCACTTCAAAGCCCCCAAGTCCGCCCTACTCGTAACCTGAATGTACAGTTGACAACCCCGAAAGCGAAGGAGTCTCCATAATGACGCCTCCGAAGCGGCGCGCCATGTTTCTCTCGTTGGTGCTCGTTCTTTCCGTTCCGGCGGCATCGGAGTCCCAGGAAGACCCACCAGCTCCCGGGTCCATGATCCACCGGTCCATTCCGCCTCCGGGCGCGACGACCCATCTGGTGATTCCCGGGGAGCGGTTCCGGACCTCCTCGTTCCGGCGCTGGTTCTACGGCAGCAACTACCGCGACCTCTGGACCACGCCGATCAAGGTTCAGGTCCTTGACCTCGATCGGGTAGGAGGAGGCCTGACGCCGCTTCGCACCGGCGGCTTCGGACAGTCCATTTCACTCCACTTCACCGGGCAGGATGGCCGCCGCTATACGGTCCGTTCGCTAGACAAAGACGCCACCCGACGGGTGCCGGACATCGTCAGGCAAACGGTCGTGGCCGACGTCCTTCAGGACCTGATCAGCGCGATGCTACCCACCGGAGCGCTCGTAGTTGATCCGCTGATGGAAGCCACCGGCATTCTCCATTCCAGGCACACGCTGGTCGTGATTCCGGATGATCCCCGGCTCGGAGAGTACCGCGCTTCCTTTGCGGGCCTGATAGGACTGCTGCAGGAACATCCTTCCGAAGGCCCGGACCATACCCCCGGCTTTGCCGATTCCCGGAAGGTGAGCGGAACCGACAAGCTGTGGGACGACCTCGAAGACGGCCCCTGTGACCGCGTCGATGCCCGCGCCTTTCTCAAGGCGCGACTCATGGACTTTCTCATCGGCGACAAGGACCGTCATCACGGCCAGTGGCGATGGGCGCGGTTCCCCGACGGGGATTGCCATACCTGGCTCCCGATACCAGAGGACCGCGACCAGGCCTTCATCGACTTCGACGGGTTTGCGATGGCGTTGGCGCGCCGAGGGATACCTATCCAGATCCGGTTCGAGAACACCTATCCGAATCTGGTTGGCCTGACCACGACCGGTTGGGAGTTGGATCGCCAGTTCCTGGCCGAACTCGACCGGACGGCGTGGGATGCGGTGGTAGCGGAATTTCGTCAGGACCTGACGGATCCCGTCATCGAAGATGCAGTCCGCCGCCTCCCTCCGCCGTACTACGAGGGCGTCGGCGAAGCTCTTGCCAAGACCCTCAAGTCGCGACGCGACGCGCTGCCTGACTTTGCCGACAGATACTACGAGTTGATCACTCGCCAGGCCGAAATCAAGGCGACCGACCGGGACGAGTACCTCCACTGCGAGCACCTGCAGAACGGTGATCTCGTCGTCCGTATCGGTCTCGCCGAAGAACCCAAGGGAGAAAGAACCGCGCCCTACTTCGAGCGAACGTTCCACGCCGAAGAAACGCGGGAGGTCCGCATATTCCTCCGAGGGGGAGACGACGGCGCGGAGGTATCGGGGACCAAGGGACGGATTTCCGTTCGCATCGATGGTGGCGGCGGGGATGACACCTTCGCCAACGCGTCCGGGGTTGGCGCTTCCAGAACGGCGTTCTACGACTCTCGCGGGAAGAATCGGTTCGTCGAGGGCAACGGAGCGCGAACCGACGAGCGTCCCTACCGACGCCCGCCCGCCACCCACACACCCAATGCTAGGTACGCGCTGGATTGGGGTATGCAGGCGTCAACTATCCCGATCATCGAAGTGGATCGAGATCTGGGTGCGTACCTCAGCGTGATTCACCGCCGGCAGTACTTCGGCTATCGCCGAGACCCGTTCGCTGCACGGCATTCCTTCAGCCTCGGGTTCGCCAGCAGCGGTCTCAAGCCCATTGCCTCCTATACCGGCACCTTTCGCCGCCTTCTCCGCGATCTCGACGCCGCCGTTCACGCTGAGTACTCCGGTGTCGAGACGGTCCGGTTCACCGGCTTCGGTAACGACACGCAGCTTCTGGGTTCGTCCGACTTCTACAAGGTGGAACAGAGATACTTTGTTTTCTCCCCCGCCATCGAGTTTCGCAGGGAACAGCATCATGGAGAGGCGCACGCCGAGGGTACGGAACCACAGCGCTCGGAAACAGCGATCAGTCTGGGGCCGATCGTCAAGTACTCCAGCACGCCACTGGCTGCCAACCAAGACAAGTACATAGCTTCTCTGGATCACCCGGTGTACGGGATGGGTTCCTTCGGCCAGGTAGGAGTGCAGGCCCAGGTCGAGTACGACACCCGCAGCAATCCGGCGTACCCCACGAGCGGTCTCTTGGTCCGAGGCACCGGAGCCATCTACCCCGACACCTGGGATGCGAAGTCGGCCTTCGGCAGCGCAGAGGGAGCGGTGCATGCCTACCTGACGGCTCGTATTCCGACCACCCCCACCCTGGCCCTGAGAGCGGGCGGGAAGAAGGTGTGGGGGACCTTCCCCTTCCACGAGAGCGCTTTCCTCGGCGGGCCCGGATTTGCCGGTGTCGGCACCTCTGGCGGTCAGGTCCGCGGTGTTGGCAAGGACCGGTTTGCGGGAGACGCCTCGGTGTATGCAAATGCCGAACTGCGCTTCGCGGTTGCCTCTTTTCAGCTCTTGATGCCGGGAGAGTTCGGCGTGTTTCTTGGCGCTGATACCGGCCGGGTATTCTTCGCCGAGGATCGGGCCGACATCGGCAAATGGCACACCGGCGTCGGGGGTGGATTCTATCTGTCGTTCCTCCAACGCCGGCAGTCCGTGAGCGTTGCGGTCATGGATGGCGCTGAAATGACGGGACTGTACGTGCGCGCCGGTTTCCTGTTCTAGCCGAGGAAAACGGCGACTCGCCGGATCACTAACGCCCTGAACATGTAGGGGCTACCCACAGCAATGCCGAATGAGCCGGGAATTACCATCCTGTACCCTCTAGAACATGAACCCGAAGCGCAGGACTGTTCCGCAGCAGATGCCGGAACGTCCCAGAATAACTTGACCCTTTAAGCTCCTATTCAAACGCTTTCTCCAACGCCGCTGGAAACACCTGTATTTGACCTGCATACGCTTCGCGCAACTCGGCCAATAGCGCATCCATGGCCTCGGTTTCAGCCCGTTGCCGCAGGGCCGCGCGAATGCTCTCCCGCACAAAAGCAAAATCCACCACCTGGCCATCGGTGCGAGTAAACTGATCGAGGTGCTGGTCGTAAAAGGCCCGCACGGCTGCGTCGTCAATTTCCCCGACCCGTTCGGCCTCGGCTTGGTAGAGGCGCTTGATCAACAGGGCATCTCGTTCCTTTTCGACACTGGCGCGGATATCCGCATCGTCGACGATCCCCAGTTTGCGGGCTTCCGCCACCATGATCTGCTTGCCGGCGAGGTTGTCCACGGCCTTGTATAGACGTGCACTGTCGAGTTCGGCCGGGTGCGGCGCGCGGCCCTGCTCGACTAAGGCGAGGTACTCCTGCGCTATGAGCTGGCCGCCGCGCCAAGTAAGCAGCGGCTCGTCCCCTCCATCCCACTGCGTCGATTGTGGCGGAAGGGAGAGCAACGCGGCAAAAACCTCTGCGTCCAGCACCAACTGATACCGCTCGCGCAGGGTGCCGACGTAGCGCTCCATATCGTCGGCCCGGCTCTGCACGAGGGCCTTTTTCTTCACCCACTCGCGGACCGCGGCAAAATCGACGGGGCGTCGTTCCCCAAGCCTAAAGACGTGATAGCCGCTCACCGTCTTCACGGGATCGGGATACACGCTGCCGATGGACATAGTGCTGAGCGGCACCTTCAGCCCCTCGTACACCTCGCCGATCTTGAACCAGCCGACCCAACCGCCGGGGCCAAAGCGCTGCTGAATGTTCTGGAGAGAATAGGGTCTGATCAGCGACTCAAAAGGCACCCCTTCTTCAAGCAGTTCGAGGACGAGACCAGCCTCTTCTTCGGTCGCGCAGACAATGTGCTGGCTGAGTACTTCCACGTCGTATTGCTGTTGGGCAAAAAACGCCCGCAGGTCCGCGTCCGAAAACGAATACGACGCCTGCACAGCCTCCTGCTCGTAGAGCTTGTTCATCAGCGCCCTGCGCTCGCTCTTGGCCACGGCTTGGGCGATAGCCGAATCGCGGTCGTACCCGCGTCGGAGCGCCTCGGCAATGAGCAACTCCCGCGCGATGACGCCGTCGAGCAGTTCCTGCTTGCCCTGCTGATCCAGCTCCTCGACGTGGCTATAGCCAGTCTCCCGCAGCTTTTGCGCTGTTTTCTCGAACTCTTCTACTGATATGCTCTTGTCGCCGATGCGCAGAACCGTTTCTTCCGCGCATAGAGACGCACTGCCCAAAACGAGGAGCGCGAAAGTGCTAACTAGCGAGTATCTCACGATGTGATAGGATCTTTTTTAGGTCGCCGAAACAGGACAGCTTCTTCAGGTAGCCATGAAGGTAGAATCATCATTAGTGATGCGTTGAAGCTCTTGAAGGATACGCAAAGAGATCTCACCATTATTGCTGTACACCACTACGTGCCCGTGTTCTGTTCCATTAACCCACGCACAAGTCATCCGATCCGCAGTACCTATACTTACAGAAAATGTCTGCGTCGAAGTCGGAGACCAGTCGAGAGCGATTTGGCCGTCCGGCTCCACGGCGATTTCTGGCAATGGCAACCCCCCCGGCAGCCGACGGATGAAATTCGCACTACGCTCAACGGCACTTTGGCTAACGGCTTCTGCGCCGTAGCTATCCCAGTCTGCTTCGGTACATTCTGCTGCTAGCTCATAGAGCCTATTCAGCGCATCTTCTTTAGATCCCAAAAGTGCTCTCGAACTTTCAACATGCTTGAATAGGTCCAAGGCATTCTCCTTTATAACACCAACTCCATCAGACACCGCCGACTGTTGCTGTGCTGGCGACAGAAGTGAGGGATATGTATCTGATGCGCCTATTTGGGGACAAACGGTATGTTTGTCACATTGCGCTTCAATTGTTTTCGCTTCTTATAGGCGCATGCCAAACTGAAACCGAACCAAACGAAGAATACCAAGCCAAAAATGCCCAATGCAGAAGACCAGCCAGATTGTATCATTGCGACGGCGATGCCTACGAGGATACTGAAAAGTGCAGAAGATTGAATAGACCAAACCTCATAGTCCTTGAGGACAGACGAATCCACCAACTCTATTTCAAGGGTCTGCGGCACGGAGACCACTACGGTTGTTTTCGCAAGTGGCGTAGGTGAGTCGAAGTCAGCCTCGACGTGCTTTGCAGGTTCCGTGTCTTTGCTCGCGTCTCCCATTAGGCTATTCTCTTTTCTAATTCTGGCCAAAAATCTTTGGGAAGATAGCCATCGTATTGACCTCCAGACATTAAAGGGCCAATGACGAGATGTATCCTAATTGGAGAACCCTCGGCTATTTCTATCAGGTTTTTCTTTATTTCTTGCCATTCTT
>JAPOYQ010000278.1:0-5511 GCA_026706505.1 Gemmatimonadota bacterium | reverse complement strand
GTGGACGCGCCCAAGAATAGTCTTCTATGCACTCTTTTAGCTGAGCGTTGAGCGCATCCCACTTCTCGCCTTCGGCATTAATATCCCACGATACTATAAAGTGCATGGCCTTTTTCCTTTTTTAGTGCATAGCGCACATCATCGTCAACGGGTAGCTAAACCGTCGATCAACCACAATCCAAATTATCGCTCAACAGCACTCTATCGTCAAAACGTCCCAACCGCCTCAACGAGCCTCCCGAATCACAATGTGCTGATCGGCCTCCACACCCAATAGCGTCTGCACCGCGCCGCTAGGCCAATGAACTTGCAGCGTATCTACCTGCGCGTGGTCGCCCAAACCGAGTATTAAACGCACATCGTTAGAACCCATATAGCCGTAGCTGCGGCGGATCTCCCGCGTCTGCACCAAGTCGCCGGCCACGGCGCGAACGCGTGCGCCCAAGCCATCCCTATTGCTCGCAGTCCCAACGGCCTCAACCGTCAGATAGTGATTGGCATTGCCGCCATCGTTGCGCAGCAGGGTGCAGTGCGGGGCGGCCGAGTCCGAGACGAATATATCCACGTCCCCGTCGTTGTCGCAGTCGCCGAACACGGCACCGTGACTGACGCGCTCGACCAACATCCCCGGTCCGCTGTGCTCGGTCACCTCGGCGAATGAACCATCGCCCCGGTTGCGGAAGAGTTGATTGCGCTGCGGATACGTGGTGGCCGGGTCGTATTCTTCCACGTTCTCGTCGAGGTGCCCATTGCTGACGAACACGTCGAGGAACCCGTCGTTGTCGTAGTCGAGGAAGGCGGACGTCATGCCGAGATACGGCACGCTGGACACGCCTAAGTTGGCCGCAAACGTGACATCCGTGAAGAACCCATCGCCGTCGTTGTGGTAGAGCGTGTTGGGCAGCCACTGGAAGGTCGCCACAATAATGTCAAGAAATCCATCGTTGTCGTAGTCGCCCCAATCGGCTCCCATAGCCGACTCGGCCAATCCTTCCTCGTTGTACGCCACCCCGGCCTCAGCGCCATTTTCGCTAAACGTTCCGTCCCCGTTGTTGAGGAAGAGAAAATTGGGCCGCTTGTCGTTGGCGACGAACAAATCGGCGTCCCCGTCGTTGTCGAAATCGCCGAACACCGCGGCGAGCTGGCGGCCCGAATCGTCGGCAAGACCAACTTCTGCGGTCACATCGGCAAAGCGGCTACGCCCGTCGTTGCGGTAGAGCACGCCAGCTTGCCCGGGATACGTATTGGGACCGCAGTAAATGCGCACCGTGCCAGCGAAGCACTCCTCGTTTTGATCTGGGTCGAATTCCATGTAATTAGCCGCGTACAGATCCAAGTCGCCATCGCGGTCGTAATCGACAAAAGCCGCGTGCGTGCCCCATCCTAAATTCCCCACTACAGCTACAGCCGTAACGTCCGCGAAAACGCCAGCACCTTCATTCCGGTACAACACATTCGGCCCGTAGTTGGTCACATACAAATCCGCGTCACCGTCGTTGTCGTAGTCGCCGACGGCCGCGCCCATGCCAAAGCCAGCGTCGCCCGTGCCAGCCGAGGCTGTGACATCGGCAAAGGTTCCATCTCGTTGGTTGCGATAGTGCGCGTTGGGGCTGGTCGGGCCGCGATAACCGGGCATGGGTGCGCCATTGACAATGTACAGGTCGAGCCACCCGTCGCCGTCGTCGTCGAAAAAGGCCGCGCCCGAGCCGACGGCTTCCACCATGTACTTGTGGCCGCTGGCCCCGTTGACATAGCGAAAATCTAGGCCCGCTTCCTCGGTAATCTCCACAAATTGCGGGGCTGGCTCGGCGAACGCGAATGCAGCGAATACAACGCTAGCCCATAAGGTGCGCAGCATCATCGGCTAGCCTGCGCGGCGATTTGCTCGGCAGCCGCGAGGTTGCGACGGAGCTTGGGGTGGTCGGGCTGATAGCGCAGGCCGCGGCGGAAGGAGTCAATAGCGCGCTCGTACTGCTTGCGCAACATCTGGACATTGCCCAATCCCAAGTGCGCGAGGGCATACGTGGAATCGGCCTGCAATGCCTGGCGGAACCGCTGCTCGGCTGCTGCCATTTCCCCCCGGCGGAAGTGGATGTTGCCAAGGTTGTGGTGCGCTGGCGCGAACGCAGGATCGCGGTCGAGTGCCTGGAGATAGCGGATGCGCGCTTCTCGGTATTGGCCGCGCTGCCCGTACACAACAGCCAAGTCGTGGTACGCACCAGCGTCGTCAGGATGCGTCGCCAAGGTGTTTTTCAGTATGGCGATCCGCTCTTCCTCTTCGTCGAGCCGCTTGTACAGCGCGAGCTGGCGTCGCCCCTCTTCCTTCTGCCCGGAGCGCAGCAAGGCGTTGCCGAGGTTGAAGCGAGCTTGGGCAAACAGCGAATCCAGCCGCACGGCGCGGCGAAATTCGGCCACAGCCGCAGCGTAGTCGCGCCGGAGATAATAGCTGCGTCCCAAACCATTGCGGAATTGGGCCGAGGTCGTGTCCGCGGCTACGGCGCTGCTAAAGGCTTGCTCAGCGGCCGCATAGTCGTTTTGCTTGATATGGGCTTCGCCGAGGTTGAACCACGCCTCCCCGTACTTGGGCACGGCGGCAATCGCGCGCTGATAGGCGGCAATCGCGGCTGGATAGCGCCCCTCGCGGGCGTGCAGCAACCCCAGCACCATGTGCGCTTGGGCGCGGTCGGGATGCTCCTGCACTGTCTGTTCAAGCAGGGCCAAGGCATCGTCGTAGCGATCGAGGCGCGTAAACAAGATCGCCAACTCGGTCCGCGTCTTGGCGTGGCTCGGCGCTAGGGCAATGGCCTGCTCGTACGCGCGGACGGCGGCGGACAGGGCCTCGTTTTTCGCCTGGGCCTCGGCCAACTTGCGGTAGAGCACCGGCGATTTTGCATTCTGGTCAACGGCGCGCTGGTAGTGGACAGCGGCTTCTCCGTAGTGACCAGCGAGCATTGAGCGGTCGCCCTGTACTTCGTGTGCCGGGTCGGGTGTTTCCGCACAGCCGACAATCGCCAGCAGGAGCAGAGAGGGTCTGTACCAAGACATATTAAAAAGTATAGACCGAGCTAGTACTACCGACAAACTCACAGGACCATCCATGGAACGAAGAGCATTCTTCAAAGGGATCGCCGCAGCCGCAGCCGCAGCCCCGCTCCTTCCCGATGTAGCCGAAGGGCTTGCTGAGCGACTCGGCACTCTCGGTCAAGAGGTGGCGACCGCTAGCAGCGAGCGCGCCCTGTGGCAGCGGGTGCGCCGAGAGTTTCGCCTACACCCCGGCCTAGTACATCTCAACTGCGGCAGCATCGGCGCGACGCCCCGCGTGGTGACCGATGCCCTAACCGCGTACCTCGCCGAATTGGAGGGCAATCCACTGGCCAATACCTGGGGCGGCCTCGGCAACGAGATGGAAACGGTGCGGGCCAAGGGAGCGGAGTTCATCGGGGCCGAACTAGACGAAATCGCGCTGACGCGCAATACGACCGAAGGCATGAACCACGTAGCCAGCGGCCTCGACCTCCAGCCGGGCGACGAAGTGCTGACGACCAATCACGAACACGGCGGCGGCATGGTCTGCTGGCAGCACTTGGCGCGCACTCGCGGCGTGGTGGTTCGCTACATCAAAATGCCCAATCCCGTGCGCGATGCCGCCCAGATCCTGCAACTAGTAGAAGATCACCTGACGCCGCGCACCCGCGTGTGCAGCTTCTGTCACATCGACACCATCACCGGGCTGCAAATGCCGCTAGCATCCATCGCCGCCCTCACCCGGCCCCGCGACATTTTGCTGGTCTGCGACGGCGCGCAGGCCCCAGGCATGATCGCCGTCGACGTCAAAGCACTCGGCGTAGATACCTATGCCTCCAGCAGCCACAAGTGGATGCTCGCACCCAAGGGGACGGGACTGCTCTACATCCGCAAGGACGTGCAAGATCGCGTCCGGCCCGTGTTCACGTATTCCGGTTACAACGCCTACTCCGCCTCGTCCGGCACCCGCAACGTCCCACAAATCGTCGCACACGGGGTAACGATGGAATTCCACAACACCATCGGCCGTCCGCGCATCGAAGCGCGCTGCCGCCAGCTCTCCGCCTACGCGCGCCAGCGCCTAGCGGAAATCCCCCAACTCACACCGATCACCCCATCCCAACGCGAACTCTCCTCGGGCATCGTCAGCTTCTCACTCGCCAGCGGCGTCCACAGCGAAGTCGTCTCTGCGCTACAAAAGCGCGACATCTTCCTCAAACCAGCGCAGGGCACGTACGCCTACGTGGAGGACGCCGGCGTGCCAAAGGAAAACTACAACGCCATCCGCATCTCCACCCACATCTTCAACGACGAGACCGACATCGACCGCGCCGTCGAGGCGTTGCAGCAAGTCCTCGGCTAGTACGAGACGCCCGTGATCCCGGTACGGGCACCCATTCATCGGTCCGTACCCCATCTCATATCTGCGCTCATCTGCGTCCATCTGCGGATACTTGCCACCGTGAACGAAATCGCGGCCCAATCCGTATAAATAGATGTGAACAATCTCAGAGCCGAAGACTAGAACTCGTCTGGATTCTCCTATGGGATGGAGCGACGAAGCATTGATGGGAAATCTCCGCCGAGGAGATATGCAGGCGTTTGACGAACTCTACACGCGCCATCGCCAGCCCCTTTTCAATTTTATCTTGCGGCTCTTGCAGGACGCGGCCTTGGCAGAAGATGTGTTTCAGGAGACCTACATGCGCGTATTGGAAAACGCCGACCGCTTCAAGCCTCGGGGCAAATTTTCAACATGGCTCTACACCATAGCCCACAACCTGTGCATGGACGAACTGCGCCGCCAAAGCACGAGCATTCCAGCCGAGCAAATGGCCGAGCCGCCACCCGCTCGCGACCCCCAAGACCATTTGCTCAAACGAGAAGACGAAGCCGCCGTCCACCAACTACTCGCGGCCCTGCAACCCCACTTGCGCGCCGTCGTCGTCCTCCGCGTCCTGCACGATTACTCGCAGGAAGAGACCGCGAAAATTGTCGGGGTACCCGTCGGAACCGTCAAAAGCCGCTTGCACCACGCCCTAAAACAACTGCGCCAAATGGCACCGAACCCATGAACCAAGACCACCGCACCATACAAGAGATTCAAGCCCTGTTGGGCTCTGTACCCGAAGTGTCGGCACCGCCTAGACTGGACGAGGAAGTGCGGTCTAAAGCCGTGAGTTGGGCCAGAAAGAGGCGGGCCGAGGAAGAGCGTCTCCACATCCCCCTTTACGGTAAAATCGCCCTAGGGCTAGTCGCCTTGGAATTGTTCGCCCTGCTCTACGCCGTAGGCCCAAGGCTCGACATTGACCAAATCATACAAGCCTCCGTCATCGGCCTAGTCGGCTTGAACATCGCCGCACTGTTGACGAGTCCGATCATTCTCTTGCACTGCCAAAGAAGGGAGCTTTCCCATGAGTGAACGCCTAAAAAATACCCTGCATAGATGGCTACCTAAGCTGACCATCTTGAGTGTGCTGGTTTTCC